>CAZOYR010000016.1:0-44943 GCA_964584105.1 uncultured Alteromonas sp. | reverse complement strand
ACGAGCCCCGACCCCGTATCCACCAAAAATGATGTTTTTAACGCGTTGTTAATCGTCGCCTCAACATACAATGTCCCCGTGCCCTGTCTGGATAGTGCTATCCCCTGCGGTTCAGCACCTACTGCAAGAGCAGAAGTAAATAGCGATAACAGAAGGAAACAAACTAATATTTTGAGCGGGCGTATCAACATGTTCATCAGGTGGTCAGAAGCGCGTGTCGATAAGATGGCAAGAAAGGCACCATTTTTTATCTATTTGAATAGTTGGTGTTTTTGAAAATACAGAATGACTTAATTGCACATTTTTAGCGCAGCATAACTTGACTGGCACTATATTGGGGCATGTAGCGCTGACTGTCGGGAGCCAGGTTTAAAAAATGCTGATAGCTTTTACAAATCACCAGAGATTATTCAATCAAATATTAATGCCCCTTATAATTGCGTTAACAACAATACGAGGCTAAAGCGATGAAAAAACTGACTAAAGTTGCATTATTACCGATTGCTCTTATCAGCTGCTGGTCAACAGCGCAGGCAGATGAAACAGTAAAAATTCAGGTCGCAGACTTCTCCGGCAAACCGCCTTTTAAAAGAAATATTGTAGAGGTTTCAGTGAAAGATGTTGCCAAACTGGAAGAGATATCGCAGGGTGGACAGCCTATCGAGTATGTTGAAGTGCGTACCGTCGATATGCGAGGCAAGCCGCCTTACCGACGTCAGGTAGAAACCCTTGCTGTCTATGATGTTGCAAAACTTGAGGAAGTTCAGCAAAAGGTTCGTACCGGCCGCCCGCCTTTCCAGCGATAAGTATTCCAGCATTAAACATGACGCACAGGTATATCTGCCTGTGCGTCATGTTATTGTCACACCGCAAATTCCACCTGTAACAGCTATCCCTCTGTCGTTCCAGACAATCCTGTGCCTTTGACACCTCACATCGCGCATGTCCTGAAATGTGAGCTTCATTTCACGGGTGTAAACACTTGTACTCAAAGTGACTATTTTAGCAGATAGCCATAGTCGATCAGGCTGAATGCCACTATTTATCGCATTAGAGTGCACAGAAATGGCGCTTTTGACCGTGGTTGTGTGTGATGCCTGTTGTTGCAGGAAGGCTAACAGTTGGTTTTTAAGCCTTATTTTAAGATAGCGTGCGTCTACGTAGCAGAAGTTATACAACAGTGCGCAAAGTAGACTTAAAAGTGTAACAAATAAGATTTAGTGTATGTATCTTGCATATTCCGACGACGCGAATTACGCGGTAATCGCGAACCACGCCAGCAATGCTGGCTTCGTTTGTGACAAATTTAAATAACAATAAAGGCTTTACATGCGCAATATACCTTTAAAAAAAACACTCATCACCTGTACTTTTGGCCTGTTATTCGCTCCTGCTGTTCACGCGGACGATATTCAGGTTTATTTTAACGCCCAGGTGAACCCGCCTGCGGTTCAGGCAAACCTTGAATCGAAAATTGTTGAGTTAATTAACCAGTCTCAGCAAACTCTGGACATCGCTGTCTATGACCTCGATTTACCGGGCGTTGCACACGCTATTGTGGATGCGCAAAACCGTGGCGTATCTGTCAGGCTTATTACCGATAACGATAATACCGGCACAGAGAATGAAGAGGCCTACAGTATTTTGTCAGCAGGAGGCGTACCCTTCATTGATGATACTGCTGACAGCTCAGCCGGTTCGGGCCTGCAACATAATAAGCTTATCGTGGTGGATAACAGATATGTAATGGCCGGCAGTACCAACTTTACCCAATCTGGTATTCATGGCGATTTAGATGCCCAGGGTAATTTAGTCTCTGACGGTAATGATAACCATATTCTCGTAATAGACAGTATTGAGCTGGCTACCGAAGTTACCGCTCAAATGGACATGATGTGGGGAGATGGTCCGGGAGGTTTAAGTAATTCGTTGTTTGGTTTAAGCAAACCCGACCATACGTTGACAACGGTATATACCACTAATGACAATATCCGCATTGATGTACAGTTTACTCCTCAGTCAGCAAGCAATTATCAGGGGTCAGGTATAGATACAACCGTCAACTTTGTGAGTGCCGGACTTACTGAGATTGATATCGCACAATTTGTTATCTCGGCGCAGGACATCGCAGATGCCGCTGAATTGCCAAATAATAATGGAGCAATCGTCAGAGGGATTGGCGATAGCAGTTTTTTCTACCGGTATTACAGTGAGTTTCAGGATATGTTGGGAAATGTCATCCTTAAAGATGACGGCACTGAAGAAGTAGATAGCTTCACCGGCGCGACCAACAACCCCTGGGAAATTCCCGCTGATATGCGTGTTGCCTCTCACTTACAGGGCGGCGATAAGTGGCATCACAAGTACATTCGCGTGGATGACAAAGTGTTAACCGGCTCGCACAATGCTTCTGGTGCCGGTTCGTTCACCAACGACGAAACCATTCTGATTATTCACGATGCACAGACCGCCGCCGAATTTAAAGGCCATTTCGATCTGGCATTCTGCCTGGCAGGCAACGAACAAAACTGTTCAGGTACAACTACCTATCAGGGCGGTACATGGGAAGGTGTGTCATTTACCGGGGAGGAAGTTGCCACTGTGCTGGATATTGTCAACAACGCCAGCATGCAGCAACTGGATATTGATGCGGCAATGAACAAACGGGCCGCAGAAAATATTATCAGTGCCAGACCGATTGCTGACATGGATGAGCTGGAAGCTGTACCTTATGTCGGTAACGCGGCGATGACAGATCTATTCAATTACATGCCAGCCTGGGAAGCGCTATAACTTTCAGAATTCAAAGGTGAGGTAGTGCGGACAGAAACAATACTACCTCATCTTTGGTGGTAAAAAGCTGTGTGACCGAATGGAAGATATATTTTCCTCAACAGCTAATCACATTGCGTTCAGGATTTTAGACGATAGCACCGCTCAGGTCGCCCTACTGTTCCATACACCTGCTCCGCCAGCAAATCATCAGTTTCTAACATGTATTCAAGATATCGTCGCGCCGTAGAACGGCTGACTCCGACTTTATCTCCAACCTGCTGTGCACTTAGTGATTCCCGTTTATTATTATTAAATACCTGTTTAATCTTCTGAAGTGTCAGAGCATCAACCCCTTTGGGGAGCCGAATTGTTGCTTTAGCACGCTGCCCACTGAAAAACTGATCGACCACTGATTGTGTCAACTCGGATGTGTCAGAGAGTTGCTGCTGTCTGTTTTCAAAGTTACTGAGCGCTTGATGAAGACGTGGCAATAAAATTGGCTTTACGAGAAAATCCGTAACACCGAGTTTCATTGCCTGCTCGAGTATCTGTACTTCTTTTGCCGCTGTTAGCAAAAAAGTTTCGCTATGGTATGTTTTTTCACGAAGCGTTCTTAGCAGGTCGAGGCCATTACCGTCAGGTAAATAAACATCCAGGAGCAACAAGTCAGGGGTTACCGCATCCAGCAACGCTCGGGCCGTTTTGAGGTCATTCGCCATGCCCATAATCGAATAATGCCCGGAACCTATGAGCTGTTGCGCAATGAACTGAGCGACTTCGGGTTGATCTTCAACGATTACACAGGAATATGGCATAGCTAACTCTGTAATTGAGGTATAGGAATATAGACGGAAAAACGCGCCCCGCCCAACTCTGACTCACCTATTTCAATGCTGCCGTTACAGGCTTGAAGATAGGTCTTAACAAGATACATGCCCACACCATGTCGGGCATGACTTTTGGAACTAAACGTGGGCGCAAAAATGCGCTCGATATCTTCTGAGTCGATGCCACATCCACTGTCTTCTACATCGAATACAATATTGTTACCCAGTTCCTCCAGGCTGACGAAAACCTGTGGCTCATTAAAGGTATCAACCCGCTGCACCGCTTCGATAGCGTTATCAATCAGGTTACCAAAAATGGATACTAAACACTCCAGAAAATGCCTGTCCTCATAGCTATTCAAGTGCGTATCGGGGCTAATTTTAAAGGCGATATTACGTTCTCGGGCTTTATGATACTTTCCAAATAATAAGGCTGCTAATGTTGGTGTGTGGACACGCTCAAGAAGTTGTTGTACCTGAGTCTGCACTCCCCGGCTCTCGTTACTGATTAACTCCAGTGCTTTGGTGGTATTACCCATCTGCAATAGTGCGGCAAGAGTATTCAGTTTGTTGGAATAATCATGCGTCTGGACCCGAAGTAATTCTGCAAATGCTTCAACTCGTGCTAGTTGGCGAGAGAGTTGTTCAACCTCATCCGCCGGACGTAATGAGATAAGTAATCCCGCGGTCTGCTTTTCCACTTGCAGCGGCAACCTGGAAAGCACAAGTGACTGATTGTTGGCAAAAAGTTCAAACCCGATAATATGATTTTGAGGATCGCTCAGTAAAAAATCGGCGTGCTCACTAAACAGGTCTTTGAGATTTTTTGGTTCAGGGGAACCCAGCCCACACAATAGGTTTCTGGCCCGCTGATTCATTCTCTGCACAGTGCCATCAATTCTAAGTGCGATAATACCAGTACGGACTGTGTTAAAAATTGCTTTTTGCTCGGCATAAAGACGTCCTATTTCATCAGGTTGAAGCCCGAACAACTTACCCCGAACTCGCCTTCCGATCCACAACGCTGCTAGCACCGCAAGTATCAAAATACCTATAGCAATTGCCAGTATTGAGATAGAACGTTTGTCAACGGCCAGACTCACTGATTCGTCCAGATATCCCACTGAGATCAGGCCGATGACTTCGCCTTTTTCGTTCAATACAGGAGCCTTTCCCCTAATAGAAGGCCCCATTGAGCCTTCAGCGCGAGAAACATAATAGCGTCCTGCCAGCGCCTCATCACTGTCTCCTCCCTGCATTTTCCTCCCCACTTTCTCAGCTATCGGGTGAAACAATCGCTGCTTGTCATTGTTCCCTACTACCACAAAACTGGCACCGTAACCGTGCTGTAATAGTGATAGTTCCTTCTTTAGCTCAGGGGTAAAGTATTCATTTTCAACCGCATCCGTTATATCGGGCCGGCTTGCCAAAGACCGGGCAATAGCAAGTGCCTGCTGCCCGGTTTTTTCTTCTATAACAGAAGCAAGCGTATACTGACTGGCCATGAACAAAATTGCCAGTTCCAGAAGACTTAGCAGTGCGATACTGGCAACCAGCCAGGATTCCAATTTTCCAGTGAGTTTCAATACACGCTCTCTGTATAAGCTTAATCCGGTGTAGCGGTACTACGGTGGCGTCTATTTTTAATAAATCCCAACAGAGGCACCAGTAAAACCACGATGGCGATAGCCAGAATCGATAAGGTTAGCGGCCGTTCCCAGATAAAGTTCAAAGATCCGTCTGAAATTAGCATAGCACGACGAAAATTTCTTTCGATCATATCGCCCAGAATAAAGCCTAATAACAACGGTGCCATGGGAAAAGCAAGCAGTCGAAGCAAAAGCGCTACGCTGGCAAAGCCAATCATCATAAACAGGTCAAAGGTATTGAAAGAAACCAGATAAACACCTATCAAACTGAAAAATAAAATAAATATTGTCAGTAAAGATTTGGGCATGACAAGAATTTTCGCCAGATAGGGAATAAGAGGCAAATTTAAAATTAACAGAACGACATTACCGAAGTACATTGAAACGATAACCGACCAGAACACATCCGGATTATCCTGCATCAACAATGGCCCTGGCTGCAGGCCATACGCTATTAGCGCTCCCAGCATTATGGCTGTAGTTCCCGAACCTGGAATTCCCAATGTTAGTAGCGGCACGAATGAGCCGGTGCAGGCCGCATTATTAGCTGCTTCGGGCGCTGCCAGACCACGTTTAGCACCCTGCCCGAATGACTTCTTGTATTTTGCCGGAGCAAGATTTCTTTCTGCCGCATACGCCATAAAACTGGCAATGGTAGCCCCTGCGCCCGGTAATACGCCTATCAGAAATCCAAGAAAGGAGGAGCGTCCCACAGAAGGATAGATTTCTCTTATTTCGTCAGGACTAAGTCTGAAGCTACCCAGAGCCTTACTTCCCATCCCATTATCCTTGTCTTTATCCGGGTTGATAACGTTCATCAGCGCTTCAGAAAGCGCGAAAGTCGCCATTGCAATCAGCAAAAAGCTCAACCCGTCCAATAAATCCGGTTGCCCAAACGTAAAGCGTTCAGTGCCAGATGATGGATCAATTCCAACGGTTGACAGTGCCAAACCGAAAACAGTCATCATCATTGCTTTGAGGAACTCGCCGTTGCTTGAAAATGCAGCTATAGCTGTCAGGCCCAAGAGCATAAGCATAACGTAATCACCGGAATGGAAACTCAGCGACACTTCAGCTAGTGTTGGCGCTGCTATCATTAGCATGATGGCGCCGATGGTTCCGCCAGTAAATGACGACCACGCAGCAATTGCCAGTGCCTTTCCTGCCATTCCTTTCTGAGCTAGCGGGTAGCCATCAAAAGAAGATGCCACGGTACCGGCGATACCTGGTGCATTGATGAGAATTGAACTGGTAGAACCACCAAAAATAGCACCATAATAGACCCCTGCCATCAGGATCATCCCTGAACTTGGTCCTATACTATAAGTAATTGGAATCATTAGGGCGATTGCTGTAATGGGTCCAAGGCCCGGTAACATACCGATAAAAGTGCCAACCAGACAGCCTACCACCACATACATCACGTTTTGCCATTGAAAGGCCGCGTCTACACCGACCATTATCGCATCAAACATAGTTAACTCCAGAAGGTGCCAGTGGCAAGATAGATATCGAGAAGTTGGGTCATGAGTAGCCAGAATACGACGACTACCGGTACTGAGGAAAGCAGGAGCACCCTACTCCGACGTTCACCCATGACCCAGAAACCTGTAAGCAGGAATAGCAGTGTTGCGACAATAAAACCTAGTGGTTCAAGTAAGACGCTGTAAATTACCATTAGTAAAACTACCAGTCCTATTTGCTTTACATTCGTGAATTTGAGGCCAAGAGGCTTCTCCACACCTGTACCGTCGCTATATTTAATAATTTGTGTAACCACACCTAAAAAGCTGAAAAGCAGACCTAATCCTGCATATAGTTTTGGAAGTGTTGATGAGTCAACCGCCTCATATTGTTCAAATGGCAGCAATGGAATTTGCCAGGCGTATATCCCATACATAGTAAAAAAGGTCAGAAATAATCCGGGGCCCAGTATCTGTCTGAAAAGCATAATCAACTCCTAACGAATGAAGCCTAGTTTGGTCATCAGAGTTTTGAGCTGTAACTCTTGCTCACGAAGATCTGCTTTAAATTTCTCAGTTGGTCTGAACAGATCCATCCACCCATTGCGGTCTCTGACCTTTGCCCATGCTTCGGTTTCCATCAGTTTGCGATAACGAGTCACGTACGCTTCTACTTTCTCATCAGGTGTATCGGGCGAAGCAAACAATCCCCGCCAGTTTGCAAAACTCATGTCATAGCCCAATGACGTTAGCGTTGGTAATTCTGGAAACGCAGGAATTGATTCAGGTGCGGTCACAGCAAGAATGCGGGCTTGTCCGCTTTGCGCAATTTCGAGCGCTTCGCTAAGTCCAGTAGACAGCATCTGAATTTCCCCGGAAAGCAAGCCAGCTTTAGCCTGACCACCGGCATCATAGGGGATGTAGCGTATGCGAGCGCCATCAAGATCAGCAGCATTTACGGCTAGCGCAGCTACCAGATGGTCCATGCTTCCTCTGGCTGAGCCTCCGGCGATGGTTATCGCGCGAATGTCATCACTCAACACATCGATGGCATCATCCCATGTGCGCAAAGGGGAGTCGTCGCGTACCACGAAAGCACCATAATCAGCAATGATACTGGCGACCGGTTTTAGATCGTGGTAGCTATAAGGGACTTGCCCGGTGAGCGCGCGAATAACAATAGGAGTAGAGTTGACCATCAACATATCACCCTGCCGATTGCCCAGTTCAATCAGATAGGCGATCGCTCGGCCGCCGCCGCCGCCAGACATATTTTGAAAAGATGCGTTATCAGATATACCTGATTTCATTAATGCCTCTCCGATTCCACGAGCGGTAGTATCCCAGCCACCACCAGGTCCGCCAGGTATCAGGAAATGATCCTTTGCTACTGTACTGTTGCTCAGGCAGCAGAATATTAGAAAGCTTAGCAGTCGTAATCGCACACTTTTCTCCTAGAAATCATAATGGAAACGGGCTGTTACCGCATTTCCTTCAGTATTATTATTAACCAGCGCCAGCGTACCCGGGCCTGAAACTTTGCTATGGACACCGTTGATCATAATTTTTGTGTTTTCATCGAGGTAATAAGACACCCCTAACGTGTAACTTTGTGCCCGAGTGCCCTGCACTTCGCTTGTGGCATCCATAGACGATGCTCTTGCCGCTAATTCCCAGGCATCAGCAACACCTCGAGGCTGATTAAACCGGGCACTGGTCGTAGAATAAGATTTGTGCTCGCCAGTCAACATGTAACTAGCCTGCACATAATAACCATTATAACTTGCGTTATTTAATGCAATACGGGGATCACTGGTCGATAATTGACGCTCGGCGTATTCACCCTGAACTAGCAAACTGTCATATTGCCAGGCCGCTTCAAGTCCATATTGGGAAAGGCTCTTAAGTCTTACCTCTTCACCGCCAGCACTGTAGTTCACCAGTCGAACATTGGGCTCGCGAACCTCTGCACGAGCAAAGGCACCATTAAGTACCTCATCGCCAAATTCTCGATACGAGCCCCAGCCCCCAAGGTGAAGAAGTTGTCGATTGTTAAGTGCAACATGCCACGTTAGTCGCCCTGTAGTCGCCGTCGTCAACGCCCCCTGCTCGTCGTTCCCACTAGCACCAAATGCATCGTTGTTATACACACCGACAGCCAGTCGCAGCCCCGATGTAGGAAAATATTGATTTGCTGAAATTCCCCACCGAAAATAGGGTGACATCGTATTTGCAACGCTGGCACGCTCAATCAGTGCCATGTGCTTAGAGCTTGTCAGCGAATCCAGTGAAATATCTTCCCTGATTTTGCCAAATTTGATGGTCGGCCCTTCTTCAAAGCCAGAATATTCAAACCTCAGCAGCAATATTTCTATGGTTTCTTCAGCGAATTCCAGAATCATTTTGTACTCCAGATCCGCGCGCTCCCCGTCTACAGAAAGACGGGCGCGACGAGGAAAAACCTGTGCCCCGAAGTCGCCACCTTTCTCTGCGTTGTAAGCACCGTCAAAGCCGTTAAAATCTACTTGTAGACGACCGCCTAAAGAAACACGACTATTACTTTCATCAAGTTGCCGTTCAAACTTTCGAAGCTGATGTTCGAACGTGCTGATTTTGTCACTCTCGGAATTTTGGTCACTCTGCGCGTAGGCTTGCGAAGCTGCTGCCAGATAAAGCAGCGCAAAAGATAATTTCTTCATTTTTTTTGCACGTTGGCTTAAGACGGCAGCAAGACTATTGTTAATTAGCAGTTAAAGATATGTAATTGAAATAATTTGCATTTAATTCATATATGATGTTTTGCTCATTTTGCTTACGAACATAATGAACAAAATGTGAAACTGCGAATTAATCGGAGAAAGGGAGTGATAAGTGTTTATTTAGTGAGGTGAGCAGTAAGTGGGCACGCCAGGGAAAATGTCCACTGCACGGAATCACCCATTAATCATGCCTGAAATAAAGCGCGGATATGCGGATTGTTTCGAAATCACTGGAGAAATTAATATAACAACGAAACAGGTACTGGTCCTAAAGCGACTTTCGCTTAGCATCAGCTTTGTTCTCACCTACGGTAACGTAATCGCTATTTGACACATGTTGTCAGAGTTGAGGCAGGCAAGATTCATTTAACCAAAGCGTTAAAACGTCAAACCACCTTAGCAACGCTGCCTTTCCAGCCGGTTTTTCCAGCTACCTGCATCGTCTCGCAAACAACTTTCTTCACTATCCAGACGGACATGATGCTGACTATTTTTTATTTTAAAACCGGCCTTTTCAAGGTGCTCGCAAATGATCTGACGAAGCTTCTTATCGTTGCCCTGCTCTGCAACTGCCACAAGTTCAGCATCCAGACTGAAAACACAAGTGATTAACAAACTGTCCGGGAAATTATCGTAACGCACGGTGTGCGTCAGCCATAAAAAACCGATATCCCATGATTTGGCAGTTTCACAAGCCAGGGTCAACGCAGTAACAATGGCCTTTTCCCGCTTTTTTGTCGTTTTTGTCATCGCTTATCCGAAACAGTAGTGACTGTTGAAGCCTGAGAAGCAAACAGCGTAAACACTGGAAACTATCTGACCTCTTCTCCGCCCAGCTCTCTGGCCAGATCGTCCAGGTCTGCTGCGGTGGAGTCAAAGGCATGATCTGCATATTGGTAAGCCACTGACACGTGGTGATCAGAACGCCCCAGTTTTACTTTCAGCGCCTCGGCCTCCATATGCATTGCCGTGTTTAAGAAGCGATACGCATATTGCTCAGTCTGAAACTCGTATTCAATCTGAACTTTCATTATTCAAAGGCCCTTATCTGACTTTGTATTGATGAACCGGTGCTCCAGCACGTCACAAAAACGCGAATACAATTCCGCATCACCGTCAGTCACCGGCCCACAGGAAATCCACTTCTGTATAGTGTCCGACAGTGAATATGATTCGCCACTTTCAAGTTTATCCATCATCATAGCCAACTGAATGTCCTGCCGCTGCGCCGAAGACGCTTCTGGGCTGGGATGGTCAGCAAGTAACTCCAGCTGGGTAGTGAACCACGCTCTGTCATTCTTAACGCTTGCGGGCTTAAGCATCACTGCCTGATGTTGCTTATTCATCGCCTGCCAGATATCGTCCGACATCTGCGCTGAAGGCAACGTGGTAGCATCCTTCCACGCTGCCAGTCCCTGAATCAAGGCACGATACTGTGCTTCTTTTGCCCTGCTTTGTTCATCATTACGCGCATCGCGCAGCACAGTCTCAGCATGTTTAAGCTTTTTATTTAGCCTGGGAACGCGCTTGCGAAGCGATTTTGTTTCTGCGCTTATCTCATCAAGTTGACGCTGAGCTTCTGCGGGTTCAGTTTCGGTTACTTGTGACATTAAGGTATCGACACTATCAATCCACTGCTGCGCCTCACTGCGCTGCTGTTCCTTGGCATCTGACTGCTCAGACTTCAACGCGTTAAATAAGGTATCGTTGGCTTGTTTGAATGCCCGCCACAATTTATTCTCATATTTAGGACCCGCGTGCCCTATCTGCTTCCATTGTGCCTGGTACTGCTTAGCCTGGTCAGCGGCTCCCTGACGATCTGGCAGGTCCTGTAACGCAATAACAGCATCGATAAGTGCCTGCTTTTGCTCGCGGTTTTGCTGATGCCAGTGCAATACCTGCTCATTGATACCCGAAGTGGCATCAGTCCACGCCAGCCTGAGCGGCTCATAAACTGACTTTTCAACCTGACCGGCATTACGCCATGCTTGCTTAAGCTGTTCATAGCGGCGGGCGGTGATTGCGACATCATCCTGTGAATCTGAAAGCTGTTTTGCTTCTTCAATCAAACGTAAGCGGTCCTGTCGGGCACTTTCCCTTGCTTTTTCCTGTTTCGCGTAATGTGCTCTGCAGGGCGCAAAAGCTCGTTCCAGTGCAGCGTCAAATTGCGCCGCCTCTTCGCTGTTGTCACCGGGCTGGATGAGACTTTGCCACTGTTCACGCAATACCTTTATCTGTTTAGCCCGCTTTTTAATGCTATCAGGAGCCGTTTCAGCCAGCGTTTGAGCCTGCAAAAGTAACTCTGGTTTGCGAGGCGCGGCAAGATAGCTCTGCCAGCCTTCAAGACGTTCGACTTGCAACTGAACATCGTCAAACCGACGACGTAATCGATGCTGTTCATTGTCACTAAGCGACTCAAATTGCGCCTTCAGATTTGCGTAGCGTGACAATGCAGCTTTATACCGGCCTTCGCTGATTAAACTACCTACGATGCTAAGCTGACGTCTGACCGACTTAGTTTTTTCATCTTTGGCAGCTTTTGCGTTCTTAATTACTTGCTTATGACGTTTTCTGATATCACGCCATGACGATATCCACGCCTCAGGCATTTGCTCTATTTTGAGCGCATACGCGTCATATTCTTCATCAAGTGTGCTTAGTGCGTCCTGCGTCTCAACTGACTGCGCATCGGCGGATTGCACAAATGCTTCATACTGCTGAGCAAGGTGCTGCTGTGCAGGAAAGATTGCGATAAGGTGACCAAGGCGTGCATGAATTGCATTAAGTGACCGCCGATCGCTGGCGTCTCCTGCATGCTGTGGCAGCTGACTGATAGCGTTTTCCAGCGCCTCTAATGAAGCATTAGCTTTTTCCACAGATGCCATTGATACAGTGGTGCGATCAGCGCCATACAACACATCTACCGCCTGGTTTGCTGCCTCTGCAGCTGCGTGTGCCGCGGCCAGCAGTGTCTGCAACTGCTCGGACCGCTGCGCCTCTTCCCACGCGGGACGTAGCTTTTCAAGGTGCGCATCGACCCGCGCGTTAAGCGTGTTAAATTTATCTTCGGCAAGTCCACGAGTTGCATCTTCCAGCCAACTAAAATCATGGCTTAACTGATGATATTCGTCATTCAGCAATAACTGACGACGTTTAATTTCGGCATAATCAGTCTTATCCGGTAACGCGTTGAGTTTCGATAATAAGAGTGTTAATGCCTGACTCACCGCTTCAGGCTTACGCTTTTGTTCTGCTCTCGCCTGTTTTTGCTCGTCAATAATACCAAGCAGTGTTTTGCTGGATTCTTTGCGCAGAAACTTGTCTAACTGCGCATCAGAAGCACTCTGAATCAGCGCGTTGCGAACACTCTCAGAGGCCTGAGTCTGATAATACTGCAGGGTAAAGTCTTCCTGCCCGACTTTATTGACCAGTTGTACTGCCGTGTTATCGTCCAGCCCCTCGACAGGCTTCATCAACGCACGACGGATCAAATCACTGTCTGCAGACTCTTTGAGATAATCAATTCGTTGTTGGGTATCAAGTACTCTGCCCTGCTCAGCCAGAACGGCCTTTTCAACCTCTTGCCTGGCAGCACGTTTGACCACATCAAAGCGCGATAACTGTGCGGTTTTCTGCCACAACGCAAACTTATCCAATTTACGCAACGCGGCCAGCGTAACCCCAGCATCAGCATCATTGAAAGCCAGTTCATGCAGAATGGCTTTTTCCTGCGCCTTTTTGGGTGAAAGCTTATCAACGGCAGCCTGGCGCGTCTCAGGTTCGGCGCTTTGGTGCGCAGGCGCAAATAAACGTTTAAATATCATTCTGCTTAAACCGTGCTATTTCCTGATCGGACTGTTTAAGAGATTGCTGAAAATCCCGTTTACTTTTGTGAACAATTTCGCCCTGCTCATTAACTGTCATATGCTCGGTGGAATGCGCCACCTTGGACTGGTACAACATAACTGCCTGCATGGTACTTTCCCGCTGCTCAGCAGTCAGCGGCGTGCCATCCGGCCATTTACCGGTCTCAACGGCTTGACGAAGACGCTCATAAACCTCGGGCGTCATAGCATCCAGAAGTGCTTCTATATTCATGATGAAAAACGTTTGATAATTAAAATACGAACCCGGTTCACGATATACCAGATAAACCCGACGACCACCGAAAGTACGGCGAGGTTATATTGCAAATCACCTTTTGCAGAACCGCCCCAGTACATAAAGCCGAACCCTGCTACAAACAGCAGCATGGCAAACATTGACTGATTCTGAATACTTTGTAGCTTCTGAAACTTTTTAAGTTGCTGTTTGCGCAAGATATCTTCAGACGACGCATCAGCCAGACCAAATCCGCAGTGTGGACAACTGTCAGCTTTGTCGGAGATTTTTTTACTACAGGATGGGCAATCGATTAGTGCCATGAATACTCCACGGTTACATATAATGGGAAAGCAGGCGTGTACTGATGTTTAAACACCAGATAAAAAAAACGTGTCAACGTAAAAATGGAATCAATATCCCTGTTTACGCTGACACGCATTTTAGCAGGCTAGTTATTTACTGTGAAATTTTGCCCAGTAATCATTCACTGTCTGCTTCATTTCCTTGCTTAGCATTAATATACCAAACAGGTTAGGCAGAGTCATAATTACAATTGCGACAGCTGAAAGCGCCCATACCAGCGTTGTATCTGAGAATGCTGCCCAAATAAAACCTGCCACATAGATGACGCGGTACGGCATTACCGAACGAGGTCCTGCCAGGTACGTCATTGCCCTGTCGCCGTAGTATGACCAGGCTATCGCGGTGGAGAACGCAAACAACATCAGGCCTACTGATACAATGTATTGCCCCCAGTGTCCGAAGAACCCACGGGTAAAGGCAATTGTCGTCAGTGCCGCTGAATGCACCAGTGATTTACCGGACACCTCCAGATTATCCTTAACCGGCTTACCATCTACGATTTTCAGCGTTCCGGTGAATGGGTCCTCGCCACTGACAGAGTATTTCACATCCTCGGCAACCGAACGCGCATTAATCAGTGTAAAGCCATCTGATACCGCTGTGCCGTTTACGATTCGGATATCACCGCTGTAAGGCTGGATATCGTGGTCTTTGATTTCGTTAAGGAAGTTGTACAACTTGCCAACATCTTCGGCTGACTGATCATCGTATACGCCTTGCACAAAGTACATGTCTGAGCGGTCAAAGTTGTTCTCGTGCTTTTCTTTCCATACACCGGAAGACAGTATTACCAGTCCCGTGATAGTACAAATCACGATGGTATCAATGAACGGTTCCAGTAACGACACCATGCCCTCTGACGCGGGTTCTTTGGTTTTTGCAGCAGCGTGCGCAATTGGCGCAGAACCCTGACCAGCTTCGTTAGAGAACAAACCGCGGTTAACACCTTTGTTAAAGGCATAAGCTAACGACGCCCCAAGGAAACCACCCGCAGCGGCTGAACCACTAAACGCATCACTGACAATAGCGACAAATGAAGGACCAATATTCTCCAGGTTGGCAAAAATAACCGCCAGTGCTCCAATCAGATAGATAACCGCCATCAAAGGCACGACACGTGCAGTAAACGCTGCGATTCGCTGAATACCACCAAGAATAACCAACGCCAGCAGGATACCCAGCACGCTACCAACAATAGCCGGATCAAACCCGAAGGTCGCTTCAATACTTTGTGCGATACCATTACTTTGCGGCAGGTTACCCGTACCAAAAGAAGAAATAACGGTTGCCACTGCAAACGCGATAGCCAGCCATTTCATATTTAAGCGGCGATCCATGTAATACATGGGGCCACCGGCCATAGTGCCGTCTTCGGTTTGCACACGGTATTTGTGCGACAGTGTGACTTCAACAAATTTGGTGGTCATACCAAAAAATGCGGTAGCCCACATCCAGAACAGCGCAGCCGGACCACCAAGATAAAGTGCAAACGCCACACCACTAATATTACCCGTACCAACGGTACCGGAAAGCGCAGTAGTTAAAGCACGAAAATGCGTGGTATCACCCGGCTCATTCCCTTTGTCGAACTTACCGAAGACCACTTTCCATGCGTGGCTGAAATACCGAACCTGCGGAAATTTCAGATAAATGGTAAAGAATAAACCGACGCCAAGCAGAACGAACGGAAACCACGGTGAGCCTCCCAGCACACCGTCTAACGATGTTAAAAAATTATACAACCCTTCCAAAACAGGTTCCCCTATATAATTGTTATTTTATTTTTCTGTGTATTTTATTATTTAGCGTTAGCGCAAATCCGGAACAACCGCTCTGATTGCTACCAGAATATCTTCACCAAGTTGCTGGCAACGTTGTGCCGACCAGCCAAAGACAGGATCGGGTAAGTCATCATTATCTTTAAACGGCATTTCAAAGGTGTATGCCAGACAATGAAACCGTTCTCCCACAGCATTAGATGCCACAGTCAGATTTGCTTCTCCAGGCTTATCTTTTGGATAGCCGTGCTCATCCTGAAACTCTGGCGTCACCGTCAGCAATGCTTGTTTGAAGTTGTCTTCCAGCATTTTAAGACGATCATCATAAGATGGGATCCCTTCGCTGCCGGCGACAAAGTTATACGGCAGAGCCTCATCACCGTGCAGGTCCAGGTACATATCGACGCCGATGGTGTCCATTGCCTGGAGGGTGTAGAGAACCTCGGGGCTCTTTTCTTCTGTAGGCTCAGCCCACTCCCGGTTTAAGTTGGTACCTACAGCATTGGTGCGCAAGTGACCACGGGCAGAGCCGTCCGGATTCATATTTGGAATAATGTAGAAGGTGGCCTGCTCCAGAAGTTGTCTCGACAGGCCGTCTTCTTCATCCAGCAAACGGTAAATGAGCCCTTCTGCACACCACTCGGCCATTGACTCGCCAGGATGCTGACGCGCCGTGATCCATACTTTCTTCTTATGCTCGGCCTCATCACCAATGACGAGCAGGGAAAGATCGCGACCATCAATCGTCTGACCTAATAGCCGATGCTCACAATCTAAAAACATTTGCGCATCGCCCACCAAATCAAGGTGACGTTCATAGCTATAAGGCACGAAGTAAGCAAAATAAATAGAAGGCTGCTCGAGAGTAACCTCAAACGAAAGATTGTCACCATCGAAATCGCTGTCTACACGAAACCAGGTCTGACGATCATAGGATGCCAGCACGTTATAATCTTTCCAGCCATCCGGGTATGCTGATTTAGCAAGTTCAGCAATGGTGATTTTGTGTGCTACGAACGTCTCACTGAAAAGTCTGAAGTGAAACCATTGGTAAAAATCAGATTGATTATCGTTATTTATTGCCAGTGTAATATTTTCTGGAGAATCTGCGTTGATAACGCGAATGTTACCACTGTCAAACTGACTGGAGATATGCATGTCGTCGATGTTCCTCAGATGAGTTTGCGCGGTAATTTAGCATACTGTGTTTGGTTAATACCATGTTTAAACCGTATTACTTGACTGATAACAGGCGTATTGAAAACAAAAGTGTTCAAAGAAAGTGACACCTGTATACCGAATCACCACTTTAGTCACCCGCCTCAACCTGTGGAACATTTTTAGTCTGTTTCGATTTCTTTGCCCCCGGCACATCCGGCCCCGGCGAAGACAGCCAGGTTCGAACCCGTAAACCCGCGGCAGAAGAATAGCCTAACGCCCGGTCGACCACATTAAACTGCTCATCTAACAAATAGTAGGAAGGGTAACCCTGAACCTGAAAATTCGACTTCAGCTGTGCATTGCCCAGGTAAACAGGGCCCTTTACATCAGCTTCCTCGATAAAATGTTTTACATCTGCCACGCTGTCATAATCCAGCGCAATTCTGAAAACCTGATAACGCGATTTATCCACCACATCCGTGTTGCTGATGCTCATTTTACAAATTTCACACCAGGGGGCGAAAAAATAGATGAGTGTGCGCTTCCCTGCCCGCGCAGAGATCGTATACGGCTCGCCGTTCAGCGTTTTAACAAAGGTCACAGAGGGTGCCACATCACCATCTGTGGAAAGCATCCCGCGCATTTGCCACTGGCTGATACCATAGATAACCGCGACAATAATGGCTATATCACGGATCCAGCGTACCAGCGAGCGCCTGTACCATGGCAGGGATTGATTTCTGTTCATTTTTTATTCCCTTGAAATTTTTAACACGTTGTTTACTACGTATTATTTCCATCAAGGTACAAAAAAACCGACATTGAATCCACAATGTCGGCTTTTTTATTCTTGTGTTTATTACGCAGGAAGCGTTGGGAATGCAAGATTCGCCATATCGCGAACCACTCGCATTACCTGGCAACTATAACCAAACTCGTTGTCATACCACACGTACAGCGTAACGCGATTATCTGCCACAATTGTAGCCTGTGAATCTACCACTGACGCGGCGCGTGAGCCGACCAGGTCACTGGAAACAATTTCCTTACTGGCAGTAAAGTCAATCTGGTGTTGCAGCGGTGAGAAGAGTGCCGTGTCGCGCAAAAACTCATTAAGTTGCAGCTTATCTGTTTCTTTTTCCAGATTCAGGTTAAGGATAGCCAGTGAAACATTAGGTGTTGGCACGCGGATAGCATTACCCGTGAGCTTACCTTCAAGTTTAGGATAGGCTTTGGCCACAGCCTTCGCAGCGCCAGTCTCGGTGATTACCATGTTTAATGGCGCACTACGACCACGACGCTCAGCTTTGTGATAGTTATCAATAAGATTCTGGTCATTCGTGTATGAATGCACGGTTTCAACGTGCCCACCGGTAATGCCATATTCTTCATCCAGCGCTTTTAACACCGGTGTGATGGCATTTGTTGTACAGCTGGCGGCTGACAGAATTTTATCATCTGCGGTAACGCTATCGCTGTTTACACCGTGAACAATATTTTTAATATCACCCTTACCTGGCGCCGTTAAGATGACTTTTTCCGTCCCTTTCGCTTTCAGGTGCAGGCCCAGGCCATCGCGATCACGCCAGATACCCGTGTTATCAACCACGATCGCATCTTCAATGCCATATTGGGTATAGTCGACCTCATCCGGGCTGTTAGCATAAATGACCTGAATGAATGCGCCATTTGCTTTTATCGCCTGACGTTCTTCGTCAACCGTGATACTGCCGTTAAACGGACCGTGGACCGAATCACGACGCAGCAGACTGGCGCGCTTTTCAAGATCCCCCTCACGGCCACCACGCACAACAATGGCACGCAGGCGCAGTTTGTTATTCATACCCTGGCGCTCAATCAACAGGCGCGCCATCAGCCGACCTATACGGCCAAACCCGTACAATACAACGTCGCGAGGCTTCTGATCGTCCTCTTTATCGACAACGCTTTGTAACTGCTGGCGCAGATATGCGTCCAGATCAGTCTCATCAACAGCCGAACCATAGTGGAAATCAAAAGCAAGCTTGCCAATATCTATCTGAGCAGGCGCTAATGTCATCTTGTTGAGTGCTTCCAGAATAGGCCAGCTTTCGCGAAGACGCAGCTTAATGCCTTCGTGCAACCGCACCATACGGTGCGCTTTGATCACATCAATAGCACTGGCATTGAGAAGTGGACGACCATATACAGAAATCTCTACGGCAAATTTGCGGTACAGGCTACCGATAATCGGTAACATCTTTTCTGCATATTCCTGACGTTCCTGCCAGCTACTTTGTAATTCCTGTTCGAACTGTTGATTCATGCCTTTGCCTTCATCGACTAAAATAGTTTAGAAAGTGAACATACCGAACTGTTATTTAGGGTACACTAGGTGAGTAAGTCGCTCGGTTATGAACGCTGGTATTCTAGATAAGGTAGTAAGGAACACCAAATTGTTAATAAATTACAATAAACAGTCATTTAGCCTTCCCCGCCCCTCTTCTTTTGGTAATTTTTCGTCATTCCTTGTGTGTGCTCTCGTCCTGTTTCTGAGTGGCTGCGATAGCTGGGGTGAGAAAAGTATCGCTCAAATCTGTGAGGGTTCGCCCGCCATGTGTAATGACCTGAACCCTGATGCCTGGTGCCGTTCTGAAAAAGCTGAAATCATCCGCCATCGATACAATCACCAGGACAATGCCACCGACAAGCTCAGATACGATATGTTGCTTAAGTGGGAAGATTATAAGGTGTGTATCGCTAAAGCTGCGGGTATCCGTCATATCAAACACCGGGAAAAAGAAGCCGGCAGGATGAAAGGGTTACTGACCGCGGAGCGTGAATTAAAGCGTCTGGCCTGGCAGACAAAAAATGCGGACAATCCTTACCTGGCCTATTATCACTGGTCACGGTTCAGCGATGATCAGGCAAGAGCCCGCTTCATGCAATATGCACAAAATGGTGAATTACATAAGGATCCGGCATTACTGGTTGCACTGGCCAGTCTGCAGATTAAAACTGACGAAGAGGCTGCCAGAAATACGCTTTACGATGCACTTGAACGTGTTGATGAGAACAATATGGTCGAAAGTGCCGTCTTTTTAAGTCTGAGCACGCAGGCCAGTGACCAGAATAATGTCGCGGCAGCCTACCTGTGGGCTATTGTCGCCGATCATTTTAATGCCCCCGTAGATTTAGCGGCTTACCAACAACTGGCTCTTGCGTCAGCGGTTGATACAGATGCCATAGAAACACTGGCAGAAAAAGTCATTGATGATTTGGAAGAAGGAAAGTTTAACGCCTACCGGGCCGGGATCCACAGGCTGTAAGCCGTAACAAATTTTCAGTTTTCTCCTCAAATATTCGATAAATTAGGCATAAAAAAAGAGAGCACATCGTGTGCTCTCTGATTTGACCGGTCTGACCAGACTAAATAATGACCAGATGTGAAGGCATCAGCCTCTTACCGGATTATCCTCATCGCCTTCTGCTTTGAAATTCATTGAAATTGAATTTACACAATAACGCTGGCCGGTAGGCTGTGGACCGTCAGGAAATACATGGCCTAAGTGGGCATTACACTGTTTACAGAAAATTTCTGTCCGCGTCATGCCGTGCGAGCTGTCTTCCCGATAACCCACATTATCCTGCTCAGCCTGTTTATAGAAAGAAGGCCAGCCGCATCCGGCATCAAATTTGGTATCCGAGGGAAACAGTGGTGCTCCGCATGACTTGCATACATAGACGCCTTCACGGGATTCATCCAGCAATACACCTGAAAACGGCCGCTCAGTACCGGATTTACGAATAACCCGATGCTCTTCGTCTGTCAGTTCGGTTTGATTACTTTTTTGCATACCGCCTCCTCATTTACGCTTATTTTTTGATAGCAACCTGAGGTCGATCCGGATCGCTCCAGTTTAAATGAAACTTCTTACCCGCTGGTTTATCTACGCGTTGGAAAGTATGCGCCCCGAAATAATCACGCTGCCCCTGCAGCAAATTGGCAGGCAGGACTGCGGTGCGATAAGAATCATAGTAACTAAGTGCCGACATCATCGCCGGACACGGGATGCCTGCCATAGTGGCATCAGCAATTGAGGTCCGCCAGTCTGATTGCATTTCTGTGATCTGATCGGCAAAAAATGGATCGAGTAGCAGATTTTTCAGCTCTTCATTGTTCTCGTACGCCTGGGCAATAGACTGCAAAAAGACCGCCCGGATAATACAACCAGCCCGCCAGATTTTTGCTATTTCGCCAAAATCCAGATCCCAGCCATGTTCACTTGCCGCTGTAGCCATCAACTGAAAACCCTGTGCATAGGCGCATATCTTTGAGCAATACAATGCCTGCTCCAGTTTATGGACGGCGTCCATTTTTTCTTCATCTGACATTGCCGGCGCATGGGGGCCTTTAAGAATTTCGCTGGCGGCGACACGCTCTTCTTTCAGGCCAGAAATACTGCGGGCAAAGACCGCGGATGTAATAGTCTGTGCGGGGCTGCCCACCTGAAGTGCACTTACCGCCGTCCACAGGCCCGTGCCTTTCTGGCCGGCTTTATCAAGGATGACATCAACTAAGGGCTGTTTGGTTTCTGGATCTAACTGTTCGAGGACCTCTGCACTGATTTCCATCAGATAGCTATTTAGCTTACCGTCGTTCCAGCGACGAAATACTTCAGCAATCTCAGCAGCAGACATGTGCAGCGCCGTGCGCATAATCTGATAGGTTTCACAGATAAGCTGCATGTCAGCATATTCAATGCCGTTGTGGACCATTTTTACATAGTGTCCGGCGCCCATCGTACCGATATACGTGGCACAAGGCTCGCCTTCTGTGACCGGTTGTCCCGGCGTATAGGTTTCCAGAGGTTTACCGGTCTCAGGATCGACTTTCGCTGCGATGGCTTTTAAGACCGGCTCAATACGAGTCCACGCATAAGGATTGCCTGATGGCATCAGTGAAGGCCCGAATCGAGCACCAACCTCACCGCCTGAAATGGCAGTGGTAAAGAAGATAAATTTGCTCTTATAGTGTTCTTCGCGTTCAACCGAATCTGTCCACAGACTGTTGCCAGTATCAATTACGATATCATCAGCTTTAATGCCTGCATCGATAAGGTGGTTACAAACGTGGTCTACCGGGTCGCCAGCGGGTACTGAGAGAATAATAAGATGAGGAGCTTTAAGCTTGCTAAGAAGCTCAGTATAAGAGTTACAGCCTTCCAGGCGTGCGGGTTTATCACCACGTTCAGCACTGTCTTTAGCCAGAATAGCGTCAACTTTAGTCTGGTCCAGGTCAAAACATGCCACCCGATAACCATTATCAGCCAGATTGAGCGTTAGATTTGCGCCCATTACACCCAGACCAATAAAACCTATATCACACTGATGTTGTGTGTCTTGCTTTCCATCTTCGTTTTGCATGGTTTCCACCCTATGTTGCAGATGGCTGCGCATCATATCACCCGATGCGCGCCACAACACTATTAAAGGAAGATTTTCAACGAAAAAAAGTAGTTATTGGATCGTATCCGATTATGTACAGCGTGCGTTTTGTGCCTGCGCGAACATTCTTTATGCAGTGGTTAAGGTATCACTATCCGGAATGTTTTTTTCAATGTGAAAAAGAGCCACAGAGCGACCGGCTGCTTTAAACAGTTTTTGCACACATAGCTGAGGCTGTTCCCGGACTGATGCATAACGTGTATCCAGTTTTAGTCGCCAACCACTTTTCTGCGTTGTTTCCGGTAACACAAATTGCACCGCCTCAGTATCTGCATTGAAACAGAGATACCAATGCTCGGCATGTCCGATTGCTGGCGTCTTGCCTACAATTTCCAGAGCGAAAGAGCGGTTGTCTGAAGCATGCCAGTGGGCAATTTCTTTTTCTGAGCCGTCCGGTACAAACCAGGTAATTCGTTTCACATTCACCTGTTTTTGCCAGTCATCTCCATCCATTAACAGATGCGACAGCAACACACTGTTTTGCCGCAGCGCAATGATGTATTGACAAAACTCAAGGAAATCCTGTTTACGCTTGTTCAGGCTCCAGTCGTACCAGTTGATATCGTTGTCCTGACAGTACGCATTGTTGTTACCCTGCTGCGTTCGGCTTAATTCGTCACCGCCAAGTACATGCGGTGTGCCCTGACTAAGAATCAGTGTGGCAAACAAATTACGCTTTTGCTGTTCGCGAATGGCATTGATTTGTTCATCTTTTGTCTCACCTTCGATGCCATAATTTGCTGACAGATTATGACCATGCCCATCGCGGTTTTCTTCGCCGTTAGCGCGGTTGTGTCGTTTGGCGTAACTCACCAGGTCCTGCAAACAGAAGCCATCGTGATAGGTCACATTGTTGACGGAAGTGTAAACTGGGCGGATTCCACGGGTAAATACATCGTCGGATCCCATCAGGCGCGTGGCAAAATCTGCCGCAGTGCCCTCGTCTCCGCGCCAGAATGCCCGGACGGTATCTCTGAACTTGTCGTTAACTTCAAGCCACTCACTGCCAAACTGCCCCAACTGATAACCATCCGGCCCGATATCCCAGGGCTCGGCAATTAACACTGCCGTTTTTAGTACCGGGTCCTGACGCATCGCCTGCAGCAGTGCTGAGTGAGCGGAAAATACCTGAGGACTTCGCCCCAGCGATACCGCCAGGTCAAAACGAAACCCATCAACACCGATGGTTTCTATCCAATAGCGCATTGCGTCCATGACCAGTTGCATCATACAGGGTGACGCGGTGTTCACCGTATTGCCGCACCCCGAATGGTTGCTATACACCAGCTCGCCATTGGGCGCCTGCTCAAACAGGTAGCTATGGTAAGGACTAAACCCTTTAAAGCTGAGCACCGGGCCGCCCTTGCCGCCTTCTGCAGTGTGGTTGTAAACCACATCGGCAATGACTTCCATGCCCGCTTCATGGAACCTGTCGACCATAAACTGCAGCTCACCCAGAGCATCGGATATGGCGTAGCGTGGTTCGGGGGCAAAAAAACTGACAGGGTTATATCCCCAGTAATTGGTTAAGCCTTTTTCGGTAATATAGGGTTCTGGCATAAAGGCAGCCATCGGCATGAACTGGACTGACGTCACGCCCAGCTGCTTAAGATGCCCGATAATCGCCGGATGGCAGGCGCCGGTATATTTTCCGCGCTGCTCTTCGGGCACATCCGGGTGTCGTTTACTTAACCCTTTGACATGGGTTTCGTAGATGATTCGCTGATGATCCGCAATCGCCGGTTTCGGCGGCCGGGGCACCTGGTAAGCACGCTCATCGATGACCAGGGCTTTAGGAATCATAAAATGAGAGTCATTCTGATACTGGCGGGCATTCCAGTGTAGCGGCCGACTAAGCATTTTGGCGTAAGGATCAATCAGCAGCTTATCAGTTGGCGCGGCCAGTAACTCGTTTTCACCGCGATTAACACGGTAGGCATAATGCTGATGGTGCCCAATGCCGCTGATATGCCCGTGCCAGATATCGCCGGTTTTGTTTTCCAGAATAAACTCATTCACGGGCTCTTCGGTGTCAGCGCTGAACAGACATAAAATGACTTCCGTCGCTTCGGGTGAAAAAACCGCGAAGTTGACGCCCGAATCCGTAATAGTCGCCCCGAGTGGTCCTGCCGCACCGGCGGTTTGTCGAACGATGGTGTTTTGCATGCGTTAATCTGATTCTAATTGCCAGTAAACCGTTGCCAATGGTGGCAGTGTCACTTCTATAGAGTGAGGCTGTCCATTCCAGCCTTCATCCCTAGATACAACCTGTTGCTCAACAGAGAACCCACTGCCCCAGTAGGTTTTTTCGTCAGTATTAATCAATACAGAATAAGTACCCGCCCTGGGGACGCCCACTCTGAAATTTTCATGGGGCCTGGGTGTCATGTTGCACACCACTACAAGCAGCGCATTGTCTGCCTCACCTTTTCTGCAAAAAGAAAGTACGCTTTGCTGGGCATTATGATGATCAACCCAGTGAAAACCCGATGGTTCATGGTCAAGCTCGTAAAGCGCGGGCGTGCTGGTGTAAGCATTGTTCAGCGCTTTATATAAATGCTGCATCCCCTGATGTTTCGGGTATTCCAGCAAATGCCAGTCCAGCGAACTATCATGATTCCATTCGCGGTATTGCGCAATTTCAATGCCCATAAAATTAAGTTTCTTACCCGGATGGGCGAACATAAATGCTGCATAAGCACGCTGATTGGCTGTGGCCTGCCATTCGTCCCCGGGCATTTTTCCTAAAATACTGCCTTTTCCGTGCACCACCTCATCATGGGATAGCGGTAAAACGAAATTCTCATCGAAGGCGTAGACCATGGAGAATGTCATTTCATCATGGTGATAGCGTCGGTAGGCAGGATCTTTGGCCATAAAATGAAGGGAGTCGTGCATCCACCCCATGTTCCACTTAAAGCCAAAACCAAGACCGCCAGCATCAGTGGGCCGGGACACTCCGGGAAAGGATGTTGACTCCTCAGCAATCGTCATGGCACCAGGATGGTGTCGATAGACTTCTTCATTCATCCAGCGAAGTAAACTTATGGCCTCATAGTTCTGGTTGCCACCATCTACATTAGGGATCCACTCTCCGTCATTGCGTGAATAATCCAGATATAACATAGAGGCGACAGCGTCTACGCGCAGCCCGTCAATGTGAAATTTATCCAGCCAGAATAATGCGTTGGCAACCAGAAATTGCCTGACAGTATCTTTACCAAAATCGTAAATGCAGGAATTCCAGTCAGGATGCCATCCTTTACGGGGATCGTCATATTCGTAAACGTGGCTGCCATCAAAGCGTGCCAAACCGTGTCCGTCTTCAGGAAAGTGCGCAGGAACCCAGTCAATAATTACGCCCAGTCCTGCCTGGTGACACTTATCTACAAAATATTTAAAATCATCGGGGTTACCGAAGCGACTGGTTGGGGCAAAAAGCCCAACTGGCTGATAGCCCCACGAACCGTCAAAGGGATATTCTGACACCGGCAACAACTCAAGATGGGTATATCCCATATCTGTCGCGTAAGGGATTAAGGTATCGGCAAGCTCATGGTAGGTGAGATAGCGCCGGCCGTCATCGGGCTTACGCCACGAGCCCAGATGGACCTCGTAAATACTCATTGGCTTGTGGTATCGATTTTCCCCGCGCTGTGTCATCCAGCTTTCATCGTGCCAGTTGTAGGTGTTGTGATCGTAAATGACCGAGGCGTGAGAAGGATACTGCTCAGCCAGATAACCCATAGGATCGGCTTTATGAGGTAGATCGTTGCCCTGATTATCTTTTAGCTGAAATTTGTATCGCTGACCTGCAGACAGTTGCGGTATAACCAATACCCAGTAACCCAACTCTGTTTTTTCCATCGGGTGCTGTCGTGCATCCCAGTGATTAAAGTCACCGATTACAGATACCGCAGAGGCATTGGGGGCATAAACGCAAAAGCGAACAGCAGTAGTATCACCGGCGTCAACAAAATGCGCACCTGCCTGTTGATACAAGTTCTGCGGCGCATGGTCAATGTAATGCACAGCATGAAATGCCAGATCCTGAAACTGGTAAGGGTCTATATTTGTCGATTCGTTCTGAGAATATCTTGCAGTTACCTGATAGATATCACCTGGCGCTAACCCTTTTACCGTTCCGCGAAAAAGTCCCTGCTCGCCCATGCGTTCAAGCGTCGTGATACAACTGCTATCACTGACTTTACACACGGTTACAGAATCGGCATCAGGCTTCCATACCGTTACCTGCACGCCATCAGACGTTTCGACGGGGCCCAGAACAGAAAAGGGATGGGTGCAACCAGCCCGTGCCAACTGCTGATCAACGTGCATAGACAACTCCTTTTTGAGGTGCCTGAACGGCTCAGACACCTCGTTGATTTTTATTTACTTTTAATCAGTACTGGCTGAACGCCTTGCCTGGGTCAGTCGATTGGCTAAATGTAAAATATCGCCATCGCTGAAAATGTCCTCAAGATTACGACTTAACTTGCGACGCCAGTTCGGATATTCATCAAACGTACCCGGGATGTTAACGGGTTTATCCATTTGCAGCCAGTCTTCAAGCTGTAAACTCAATAACGCACTGGAGCCTGTTGCCATATGTGTTTGCAAACCAAAGTTCAGAGCCTGATTCATGCCAGTAACATTCACATCATGACCTACATCGTCACCGACCGCGTGGTGACCGTGCAAAGAATTAAGAATTTCCTGCTTGTCCTCATGTCGACTGGTGTAGAGCGTTTCCAGAATTTCATCAGTCGGATACAGCCCGAGCGATTTGCCTAACTCCAAATCCAGACAATGCCAGTAACCGATGAGGGTTGGCATATCATGGGTAGTCAGTGTAGACATGGATTGAACCGGATAGTGAGAGGGTGAGAAGAAGCCGCCGTCTTCTGCCTGCTCAAAGAAGAAAACACGGTAAGAATAAATACCGTTATCGGCTAATTTTCCGCGGATTTCCTCAGGCACTGTGCCTAAATCTTCTCCGATTACCAAACTCTTGTTGCGGTGACTTTCCAGCGCCAGTATGCCCAGCAAGTCATCTACCGGATAATAGACATATCCGCCGTCGCGGGCATGATCGCCTTTTGGTACCCACCATAGCCTTAACAACGCCATAACATGGTCGATACGCAGGGCCCCTGCCGACGCCATGTTAGAGGAAAACAAATCGACTATAGGTTGATAAGCTTGTTCGTATAAGCGTTTCGGGTCCATAGGCGGCAGGCCCCAGTTCTGACCAAGCGGTCCCAGTACATCAGGTGGCGCACCGACACTGGCATCAACACAATACAGATCTTTGTTGCCCCAAATCTCTGCGCTGCCCTCACTGACGCCAACGGCCAGATCACGATACAGCCCGATGGTCATGCCTGCATCTACCGCAACCTGATTGGCCTGCTCTAATTGTAACGCAGCCTGCCACTGTAAAAATTGATAAAACTGAACGCGCTGTTTGTTTTTCTTCGCAAACTTAGCCACTTCCGGTTTGTGATATTCTTTAAATTTCTCAGGAAAGACTGGCCAGCCCCAGGAGGGCTCACCCAGTTCTTTGAGGTGCTCCTGCATCACATCGTACACTGCCAGCATGTCGAGACTTTCACCGCCCAGGGTAACAAACTCAGCGAATGCCTCGCGCTGAGGTGTTTTACCGGTAAGATAATTCTGCTGATAGACCTCAAACAGAGCGCCCAACACCTTAAGCTTCAGCGCTGCCACACCGGCATAATCAACATACTCTTTGCGTCTGACCAGATCGAGCTGCTCTTTGAACTCAGCGTCATTTACCAGCGCCTGGACATCAGGGTGGTCGTACCCATCAAGTTTCGTTACATCAATGTACAGATAATTGAGCCAGCGCCGGGATGAAGGCCCGTACGGACTACATGCATCCGGATTGGCCGGATAAAGTGCATGGATGGGGTTTAACCCAATAAAATCTGCACCGGTTCCGGCAGCATCTTTTACCAATCGGGATAAATCTGAGAAATCACCGATTCCCCAGTTATTTTCGCTACGCACGCAATAAAGCTGTACGCTCAGCCCCCAGGCTTTCTTGCCCGCGGCAACCTGTTCTGGCATATAACAGGCATCCGGGGCCATGATCACGCGCATCTGCCCCACCGGTTCATCATCGCCCTCTACCAGTAACTGCAGCGTGTGATAACCATTTTCTAACGCATGGGTAAACTCAGTGGCGTATTCCTGATATTCGACGTCATCGATTTCAGCTACATTGATCAGTTGTGTGTCAACCGGCACCAAATCCTGGCTGAACTGTTTGCCAGACTCAGTGGTCAAAAGCAACGTATACGTGTCGTTAACCAATTCAATTGGTAATCGCACAGTAAAATGAATACGTTGAGACTGACGAAGTACCTGAACGGGGTCCAGGACAGACTGCCAGTAAGCAGCGGTGTCGTGTTTTACCTGCTCTAATACCGCCGCCTCATTTTCTGTTTCATATCCCAGCGCATTTAGCAGTTTGGCTTTACTGCTATCGGCGATTGTTGCGGGTTTACCCCATGCATCTACATAGTTGGATTCGATGCCCCGCATCTCTACCAGTTTCTGTAAAACTTGATTCGACATTGATTCGTATTCCTGTATCTGGCGGTTCTAGCGCGTAAGTGTTGAAAAAGTATATACGACGCTTTCCTACAAACTATTAACATTATTGTTTAAACCGGTGGTGTAGCGAAAGTGAATACGATTGCATAGATTACATTTCGTAATTTTGCAACATTTTACCTTTTTCTTTTGCTTAGTATGCCATTTTGATCCATACTTTACGTAATTTTATTTCAAACCATTTAAAAAAGTAGAGGTACGTCATGACAGTACGCATCGGTATCAACGGTTTTGGCCGAATCGGCCGCCTGGTTATGCGCGCAGCCGCAATGCGCGATGATATTGAAGTAGTTGCAATCAACGACCTGCTTGATACAGATTACATCGCATATCTGCTTAAGTATGATTCAACCCACGGTATGTTCGATGGCAGTATCAGTGTTGAAAACAATCAGCTAGTGGTAAATGGTAAAACCGTCCGTGTGACCTCAGAAAAAGATCCTTCAGATCTGGCCTGGGGCGATGTCAACGTGGATGTGGTGGTTGAATCCACCGGTTTATTCCTGACAAAAGAAACTGCGCAGAAGCACATTGACGCCGGCGCTAAAAAAGTCGTCATGTCTGCACCATCTAAAGATGATACGCCCATGTTTGTAATGGGTGTTAACCATGCAAGCTATGACGGTCAGGCCATAGTTTCCAATGCATCATGTACCACAAACTGTCTGGCACCGCTGGCTAAGGTACTGAATGATAAATTCGGTATTGTGGATGGTCTGATGACCACTGTGCATGCAACGACAGCAACACAGAAAACAGTTGATGGTCCGTCAATGAAAGACTGGCGCGGCGGTCGTGGTGCTGGTCAGAATATCATTCCTTCTTCTACCGGTGCAGCAAAGGCTGTGGGCAAAGTTATTCCGGCGCTAAACGGTAAGTTAACCGGAATGGCCTTCAGAATTCCCACTCCTAACGTTTCAGTGGTTGATTTGACGGTTAATCTGGAAAAAGCGACCAGTTATGAAGCCATCTGTCAGGCAATGAAAGAAGCCTCTGAAGGCGAATTAAAAGGCATTCTGGGTTATACCGAAGATGCTGTTGTATCGAATGACTTTTTGGGTGATGCGCGTACGTCAGTGTTCGATGCTGATGCCGGTATCGCACTGACAGACACATTCGTCAAAGTAGTAGCATGGTATGACAACGAGTGGGGTTATTCGAACAAGGTACTGGATCTGGTACAACATATCAGCAAATAATGATTTAAAAATCAGGCATGTTAATCAATGCCTGCCGGTTATAAAAAGGTGCGATTTAATCGCACCTTTTTTATTGGATTGCGTATAGAATTGTCCGTAAACGTAAATAGTGGTTTAAATAGGATTTAGCTATGAGCATTGCCAGCAGTATTAATGTAGACGAATCTTCAGGTATTACTTATCTGAATATCGATAATGAGTTCGCCTGCGCACAAGTCAGTTTATATGGCGGCCATGTGCTCTCATACGTGCCTAAAAAAGATAATAAAGAGCGCCTGTGGCTAAGCCCTCATGCAGTTAAATCGGGTGAAAAACCCATTCGCGGCGGCATTCCGGTTTGCTGGCCATGGTTCAGTGATGATCATGGCAGAGAAAAAGGTGCACTACCTTCACATGGTTTTTTGCGTTCTCAGGTCTGGAAGCTGGTCAGCAGCCAGGATACGTCAGAGGGCACAGAAATCGTCATTACACCATCATTCACCCGGGCAGACGGCTTTGAATATGATTGTGATGTCAGCCTGACGATTTTTGTGGGCGAAACGCTGACCGTCACTCTGCAAACCGTTAATAAAGGGCTGGTTCCCTTTACCTTCAATGCTGCATTACATACCTATTTTGAGGTAGAGAATATTACCGATGTCCAGTTGGAAGGCTTAATTGGCGATTACAAAGATAAAACCGATAATTGGGCAATTAAATCTACACCGGCGGATTATAAAATCGACAAGGAAACTGATCGAATCCATCTGGATGCCGCCAAGTCAGTTATAATCAATGAACATAACAAAGCCTTGACCCGGGTGAATTCCTCCGGTCACGATTCAATTGTGGTGTGGAACCCGTGGCAAGGCGCAGCAACGATCTCAGATATGGATGCTTTTGGTTACAAGCAAATGATTTGTGTCGAAACGGCCTGTACGCAGGGCCACACGTTGTCACCAGAGCAGAGCCATACGCTTACGCAAATTATTCATCCGGTATAAGCGTTCGCCTAAACCGTCGTAGTGGCGATAAAGCCACTACGGCTTATTATCTGAAAGAATTATTAAATATTGAAAAAAACTTAGCCTTTTTTCTTATTTCCCCACGTATAAGGTGTGCGTCAGGCACAACCATTATATTAATTTTTATGTAGGGAAACTCTTCGTGAAAACTCAGATTAAATTACTCGCTCTCGCCGCCCTCTTTACTGCCTCGTTTACCTCCCATGCAACTGATAAGGTAGTCCAGGGGACGTACGTTCCTGTTAAGGGTACAGTAGAAACCTTTGAAGTCTCGGACCCGACTCAGGGCGAGGCTCCGCAACAACTTGGCAGATATAAAATTTATCTGGTAAACAGTGCATGGCGAAGCATGAGTTCGGCGGAGCGCGATGCAACTCAATATCTTATAAAAGTAGAAGGCCTGGTAGCTGGCGAAATTGATCCGGCGACCCTGCTGGTGTCTCATAAACTGCTGGATGATGACCACAATTACACGTTGCGCTCAGCCAACGATTTCTTCGTTCCGCAATCAGGTGATTTGTTTTGCTCTACCGGAACGCCTCTGGTGATTCAGGAGCAAATCAATCTGGTAAAAGGCACAGGTATTTACGCTAATCTGAGTGAAGGGACAATCATGCTAAATGGTGTGATTAACAACTGCCCAACTCTGCCGGATTTCGGCAAGAATGTGCTTGAGGTTATTCCCTACCAAGGCTCCGTAACCTTTGAATAATAAAAAAAGACCGCTTCGGCAACGCCGTCGCGGTCTTTTTTAAACGCTCAGGGCAAGCATATTATCAGCCTCTAGCGCCCTCAACAGCAGCTTTAGCCAGATCAGTGATGCGATCCCAGTCACCAGCCTCGATAGCATCATCAGGTGCAACCCACGACCCTCCGACACACGCTACATTTTTAAGCGCCAGATAATCTTTGTAATTATCCAGGCTGATACCGCCCGTAGGACAAAATGTAACATCAGGAAATGGCCCGCTGATTGATTTGATGGCTTTCACGCCCCCGGAAGCTTCTGCAGGGAAAAATTTCATATGCGTATAGCCAGCGTCTTTACCCTTCATTAAATCTGAAGTAGAAGAAATACCCGGAATCAGAGGAATACTGCATGCCTGACCCGCTTTAAGCAGGTCTGCAGTCATTCCCGGACTGATGGCAAACTTTGCACCTGCATCAATCACTTCTTTAAGCTGCTGTGCGTTGGTGACGGTGCCTGCACCGATTAACGCGTCTGGTACCTCTTGCGCGATGCGCTTTATGACATCCAGAGCAGCTGGTGTACGCAGTGTTACTTCCAGCACTTTAATACCACCTGCCATTAATGCTTTCGCCAGCGGCACGGCTTTCTCAGCATCCTTGATAACCAGTACAGGAACCACCGGGCCAGATGCAAAAATCTCAGCTGGTGTAAGAGTCCAATTTGTTGTCATAATTCACTCACAATATGTTGTTGTAGATATGCCGCCGCCCCTAACAGTCCATGGTCAGGCTCTGCTATCAGATAGGTGGGGATATTTTTGACGTAATGTTTCATCTGGCCTTTTGCTTCGAAACGCGCGCGGAAATCACTGTCCTGTATAAAATCAGCAAAGCGGCTCGCGATCCCGCCACCAATGAACACACCGCCCGTTGTGGCCATGTTCAAAGCCAGGTTTCCGGCAAAGCTGCCCATGATGCGACAAAACTGCGTCAGTGCAGATTCGCAGACATCGCAGGTACCCGCTAATGCCTGTTCAGTGACCTGTGCCGGATCCGTAATTGTTGCAGGCATGCCTCGCTGAGCAGCCAGCGCGTTATAAATGTTGAGAATGCCGCGGCCTGACATGACCTCTTCTGCTGAAGCCCTGCCATGCATTTTCTGCAAATGCCGCCAGATAACAATATCGGTCTCATCCACCGGCGCAAAGTCTACATGTCCGCCTTCCCCGTCTAGCGTCTGCCAGCCAGCAGCGGTCATGGTAATATGCTCTACACCCAGGCCAGTACCCGGACCGAAAACTGCAATATTGCCGTTTTCCAGCGCGGTACCCTCGCCTATCTGCACGACCTGATCTTCTGATAAACCAGGCAGTGAGTGAGCCACAGCAGTAAAGTCATTGATGACATACAAATTTGTCAGTCTGAGCTGCTGGCGTAATGCTTTTTGCGAAAACGCCCAGCTATGATTAGTCATCTCAACCTGATCACCAAGCACAGGACAGGCGATTGCAATACAACCATCAGAGAACGTATAGTCACTGTAGTCTTTAAAGTATGCCTGAATAGCCAAATCAATACTGGCAAAGTCCTGGCACATGTATTTTTTGATGTCCGTGACACCGGCCTCAGTCACCCTTGCAAGGCGGATGTTCGTCCCCCCGACATCGGCAACAAATTTTTCACTCATAGCGCCTGCTCCTGGGTGTAAAACAAAGAGCACGCACCTTCTTCTGCGCCAGTCATAACAGAGCGCATTCCGGCAAACAGCTCGCGGCCCATCCCTACATGGTGATTAGCCAGGTCTGCTTTAGCCGGTTCCCGTGCATCCAGTTCACTTTGTTCAACACAAAGCGTCAGCTCACCGGTCTGTGTATTCAGCTCAACCATGTCCCCATTCTGGACTTTGGCCAGCAGTCCGCCGTTAAAAGCTTCCGGGGTGACGTGAATGGCGGCAGGAACTTTGCCCGAAGCACCAGACATACGACCATCAGTGACCAGAGCAACTTTGTAACCCCGATCCTGAAGAACACCCAGCGGCGGAGTCAGACGGTGCAGCTCTGGCATACCGATGGCTGTTGGCCCCTGAAAGCGAACCACGACGATACAGTCTTTGTTCAGGTCGCCATCACGAAACGCTTCATCCAGCTCAAACTGATCTTCAAATACCACAGCAGGTGCTTTGATGTGACACTGCGGTGTGCGCAGCGCGGAGGTTTTAATAACCGCACGACCAAGGTTACCTTCAAGCACGCTTAGCCCGCCATCTGGTTTAAACGGTGCCTTAACGGATGACAATACTTCTTTATCAGCTGAGGTTCCCGCACCATCGCGCCATACCAGCTCGCCATCTTCAAGACGCGGCTCTTGTGTATAACGCTCAAGGCCCGGACCACAAATGGTATTTACATCATTATGCAGCAGACCGTTGTCCAGAAGTTCTTTAAACAATACAGCCATGCCACCGGCAGCGACAAAATGATTAATATCTGCTGAACCGTTCGGATAAATGCGGGTCAGTAAAGGCACTGCATTTGAAATTTCTGAGAAGTCATCCCAGGTGATGATGACGCCCGCCGCGCGAGCAACAGCAACCAGGTGCATGGTGTGATTTGTGGAGCCGCCAGTAGCAAGTAACGCCACCAGGCCATTCACAATTGCCTTTTCATCAACGATATGACCGATTGGCATATAATTGTCGCCCAGATCGGTTAATCGGGTCGCCTGAACAGCCGCCGCTTTTGTCAGCGCATCTCGTAACGGTGTACCAGGGTTAACAAAAGAAGAGCCTGGCAGGTGCAGACCCATTGTTTCCACAACCAGCTGATTGGAGTTAGCCGTACCGTAGAACGTGCAGGTCCCCGCAGAGTGGTAAGACTGAGACTCAGCTTCCAGCAGCGCTTCACGACCTACTTTACCTTCGGCGAATTCCTGACGAACGCGTGCTTTTTCTTTATTCGGCAAACCAGAAGGCATAGGGCCGGCAGGCACAAAAATAGTCGGTAGGTGACCAAACGCAAGAGAGCCCAGCAGCAATCCGGGAACAATTTTGTCGCAAATCCCCAGCATCATCGCTGAGTCAAACATATTGTGCGACAACGCGACAGCGGTCGACTGTGCGATGACATCACGGCTCATCAGACTCAAATCCATTCCCGGATTACCCTGAGTCACACCGTCACACATCGCAGGAACACCACCGGCAAACTGCGCCACGCTGCCGACGTTCTTAATCGCATCTTTAATGATTGCAGGATATGTTTCATAAGGCTGATGTGCAGACAGCATGTCGTTATAAGCAGAAACAATGGCCACATTGGCTTTTGTCATACTGCGCAAATCAGACTTTTCAGTGGCACCGCATGCGGCGAAGCCATGCGCCAGATTACCGCAAGACAATTCCCCACGATGTGGGCCCTGACGACGCGCTTTTTCAATTTTCTCCAGGTACGCCTTACGGGTTGGTTTACTGCGCTCAATAATGCGTTGGGTAATCTCGGCGATTTGGTTATTCATAACGTTCTCCTACGGTGCCCACATCAATGTAACCGGCGCTCGGTTTACCACAGCGGTAACCGGTTTTTGTATCTCGGTATCGTTTTCCAGTGCATCCAGCAGCACAGATTTTTTCTTATCCCCGGTCAGGTGAATAAAGATGTTCCGGCTATGAAGCAACGCAGGCAATGTGAGCGAAATACGTTGATGTGGTGCAGTGGTCGGTTTGACGGCAATACAAATTTTGCCGCTGGACATATTCAGTCCTTCTTCGATTTGTTCTGAACAGGGAAATAGTGACGCTGTATGGCCATCTTCACCCATGCCAAGGATCAGCGCATCGAAGGGCTGAGCCATACTGGAAATGCGTGATTCAACTTGAGCAATGGCGCTGTTGGCATCTTTGTCATCGGTAAGTGGCGAAACAAAGTGTGCCTGGCTGGCTTTATTCTGTAACAAGTGCTCTTTGACCAGCTTGGTATTGCTGGCGTCGTCCTGTTCATCTACCCAGCGCTCATCAGCCAGGGTGATATCCACTTTTGACCAGTCTATATCTGCATGACTTAGGGTCTGAAACAGCCCTACCGGCGTGCGACCACCGCTCACTACCAGGCTGGCGCGACCACGGGTGTTGATACCCTCTTCAAGAATAGACACTAACGATGCTGCAAATGACGATGTCAGTGCCTCAGGTGATTCAAAATGTTGTTGTGTCAGTGCCATGTTATCTCTTCTTGGTTAGTTTGCTTTCATACCAGCTACGATTCTCACGGGCCAGCAGGCCAATAGAGGCAACCGGTCCCCACGTTCCCGCCTGATAAGGCTCTGGCGGTTCGGCAGTGTGATTCCACGCATCCAGTATTGAGTCTACCCAATTCCAGGCCTGCTCAACTTCATCCCGGCGAACGAACAACGCCTGATTGCCCAGCATGACCTCTAACAGAAGCTTTTCATAGGCATCCGGAATACGGTCTTCAGAGAAGGCTTCAGAAAAACTTAAATCTAGTTTGGACTTTTGCAGGTCCATGGAGCCGGAGCTGGTGAGTCCCGGGACTTTATTCATTACAGTGATTTCCACACCCTCATCCGGCTGCAGACGAATAACCAGCTTATTAGGTGGCAAACTGTTAAAGCTATCGCCGAACAAATTATGGGGCTGGCGTTTGAAATAAATAACGACCTCTGAGACTTTGGTTGGCATCCGCTTACCTGTACGCAGGTAAAAAGGTACGCCTGCCCAGCGCCAGTTATCAATTTCGGCTTTGATCGCTACAAACGTCTCTGTTTTGCTGCGGGTATTGGCATCGTCTTCTTCCAGATACCCGGGAACTTCTTCGCCCTTCACAAAGCCAGCAGTGTATTGACCACGCACAGTGACGTCATTGATGTTAGACACATCAATAGGACGCAATGCTTTAAGCACTTTGAGTTTTTCGTCCCGAATACTGTCTGCATCCAGGGTGGCTGGCGGCTCCATGGCAACCAGGCTCAGAATCTGTAATAAATGGTTTTGTACCATGTCGCGCATCTGGCCGGCATCATCAAAATACCCCCAGCGACCCTCGATACCCACAGACTCTGCAACGCTAATCTGTACATGATCGATACAGTTATGGTCCCAGTTCGTCGCAAAAATACTGTTAGCAAAGCGCAGTGCAATCAGGTTAAGAACGGTCTCTTTACCCAGATAATGATCGATACGGTAGATTTGAGACTCATTGAAATATTCTGACACCTGGTCATTAATGACTTTAGAAGAATCCAGGTCATGACCAATGGGCTTTTCAAGCACAACGCGAACACTGCTGTCGATGATGTCGCACCCGTGCAGCCCCCGACAGATGTCCCCATAAATAGCAGGCGGTGTGGCCAGATAACAGACCATGACCCGGTTGGGATCAACCACATCATCAAACGCCTTATAACTGTTGATATCTTTCATATCCACACAGATATAGTCCAGACGCTCGCAGAGTCGGCTCCAGGTTTCTTCACACAATGCTTTATCGCTGAATTTTTCAATATTAGATTTAACTTCAGCGATGTAGTCTTCTTTAGACATTTCCTGACGGGCAACACCAATAATGGTGGTATCCGGGTGTATCAGCTCAGCTTTTTCAAGCTGATACAGTGAAGGCAGCAATTTACGCCGCGACAAGTCCCCCATCGTGCCAAAAAGCACAAAATCACAGGGTTCAAAAGAATTATCCATTACCATATTGTCGACCTTTTTATGATAGCGGGAACGCCCTACTTCCAGGCAGTCATTTCAGGCATTCCACTGATGGTATTGCGCATAGTTAACATCAAATGTAGTAAAATTACAACTTCTACCCGCTTTGGTGTAGTGTTGCTGTCAATATTACCTGATAAACACGCTCGTTACCCGGTTGTTAAAAAATTACATTCCTCTTGTCACAGGCTGCACATCAAGTAGTATAGGCCTATCAAAAGGGACTGACTCTTATTTTAAGTGCTTACGCCGTATGAATATTCTCGAGAAAATCACCCAAAGCAAATCTGCTTTCAGTAAATCAGAAAAAAAAGTGGCAGATGTTATCCTTGCCAATCCACAAACGGCGATACATTCCAGTATCGCGACACTGGCAAAAATGTCCGATGTGAGCGAACCCACAGTTAATCGCTTTTGCCGCCGTTTAGATACAAAAGGCTTTCCTGATTTTAAACTGCACCTGGCACAAAGCCTTGCAAATGGCACGCCGTATGTAAACCGTCACGTTGATGAAAGCGACGGCCCGCAGGAATACACCAACAAAATATTTGAATCTACCATGGCTTCACTTGAAGTTGCTCGCCAGTCTATAGACGTAAACGTAGTTAATCGTGTTGTGGATTTGCTTACTCAGGCACAAAAAATTTCTTTTTTTGGTCTGGGCGCTTCCGCGTCCGTCGCACATGATGCTCTGAATAAGTTTTTCCGGTTTAATGTGCCGGTTGTTTACTTTGAAGATATTCTGATGCAGCGGATGAGTTGTATGAACTGTAACGATGGTGACGTGGTCGTTTTATTCTCTCATACAGGAAGAACCAAAAATCTAGTTGAAATCGCGCAGATAGCCCGAAACAATGATGCAACGGTTGTTGGCATTACTTCTGCTGACAGTCCTCTGGCTAACGAGTGTAGCTATGTGCTGTCACTCGAGGTGCCTGAGGATACCGATATGTACATGCCCATGGCGTCCCGGATTGCCCAACTGACATTGGTGGATGTTTTAGCCACCGGCTTTACACTTCGTAGAGGCAATAAATTTCGGGAAAACCTCAAACGCGTTAAAGATACATTACGCAACTCCCGGTACGAAAAACGAGATTGAATGCTTACCGCCTTTCTACGCCCGGCTTGCCGGGCGTATTTTGCCTGATAATCGGCACTGTCCCCCTTCCCTGCCTGAACAGCGCCCACCACCATTCGCAATTGTGATCTATTATTAACTACTACCTGAATGAATAGTGACCTTTACTGGTATGCTCAGTAGCGATTTACACTTTCCGGCATTCACAATAACGTCAAATTCACATACTATTCTGTAATAAAATTACGAAAAGTGATTACAATAACGCGACATTTTTGTGGTGTTGCGTTACGATCACCGTGTCTTTTTCATTTTAAGCAACGAAGCGACCGAATATTATGAGCAGAAGAACAAAAATCCTTGCCACCTTGGGCCCTGCAACCGACTCGATAGAAAAAATCGAAGCCATTATAAAGGCAGGTGCAAATGTGGTCCGCATGAATTTCTCTCACGGTCAGGCAGAAGACCATATCGAGCGAGCAAAGCGCGTAAGAGAAGCAGCCTCAAACCTGAAAAAATATGTCGCTATTCTTGGTGACCTTCAGGGCCCGAAAATTCGGGTAGCCCGTTTTAAGGATGGCGCTATTGATCTTGCTGTTGGTGACGCCTTTATTCTTGACGCTGAACTGGATCGTGACGCGGGTGATAAGCATGCGGTAGGCATCGACTATAAAGCACTGCCTGATGATGTCAGCGACGGTGATATCCTTTTACTTGATGATGGCCGTATTCAGCTTAAAGTTACTCAGGTTGAAGGTCGCAAAGTACATACCGAAGTTACCGTAGGCGGCAAACTGTCAAATAACAAAGGGATAAATCGTCAGGGTGGCGGCCTGTCGGCAGAAGCGCTTACAGATAAAGACAAAGAAGATATTAAAACTGCGGCGAAAATCGGCGTTGACTACCTGGCAGTATCTTTCCCGCGCAGTGGGGCTGATCTGAATTATGCCAGGGAACTGGCGCAACAAGCGGGCTGTCATGCACAAATCTGTGCAAAAGTAGAACGCGCAGAAGCCGTTGCCAGCGATGAAGCGATTGATGACATTATAACAGCGTCTGATGCGGTTATGGTCGCCCGGGGCGATTTGGGTGTTGAGATTGGTGATGCAGAGCTGGTCGGCAAGCAAAAGAAACTTATCGCACGTTCCCGTCAGCTTAATAAAGTCGTTATCACCGCAACGCAAATGATGGAGTCGATGATAAACAGTCCGATGCCAACCCGTGCAGAAGTCATGGACGTTGCCAATGCGGTACTGGACGGCACAGATGCAGTTATGTTGTCGGCAGAAACGGCGGCCGGTAACTTCCCTGTTGAAACCGTCCAGGCTATGGCGCGGGTTTGTGAAGGTGCTGAAACACACCCTAGTGTGAAATTATCTAAACACCGCATGGATGATGTCTTCTCTACTGTCAGTGAGACCATCGCGCTGTCAGCGGTTTACGCTGCAAACCATTTGCCCAGTGTTCGCGCTATCATCGCATTAACTGAAAGCGGAAATACGCCTAAATTAATGTCGCGAATGACAACAAGTCTGCCAATCGTTGCGCTTTCACGCCATCAGGATACGCTGAACATGATGGCGCTATATCGGGGTGTGAAGCCAGTCTACTTTGATTCGCGCGACAGCGAGCCCGGTAAACTCAAGACAGATGTTATGGATGCGCTTAAAGCCATCGGCCAGATTTCACCGGGAGACACCGTGGTAATGACCTATGGTGATGAAATGGAAAAAATCGGTGCAACCAATGCAATGAAAATTGTAAAGGTTGACTAGTAGCAAGTACTACGATTTATAGAAATGCCGGTGTCAGATGACACCGGCTTTTTTAATTCCAGTGAGAAAAGTATTCGCTACTATCGCGGGCAGGCGCCTGGGGTGTATCCATTGTTGGCGTACCAAGATACAAAAATCCCACCACCTCGTCGTCATCAGTCAGACCGAGTTGCGACTTCACATAATCGCACTGGGCATAGGCACCGGTTCGCCAGATGCCATTAAAACCTTGCGCAATTGCGGCCATTTGCATGGCCATAACCGCACAGCCCGCTGAAGCTACTTGCTCAACACGCGGTACCTTGGCGTGTTCGGTAAACTTCGCTATCGCAATAATAACCATAGGTGCGCGAAGAGGTAATTGCGGAGCACGCTCAATCTCTTTTTGCGACTTATCATTTTGTATCGCGGACTGTTCAAATATACTACCGAGCTTATCCCGTCCCTCACCTTCACACACAATAAACTGCCAGGGCGTCAATGCGGCATGGTCCGGGGCGCGCAACGCGGCCTGCTTTATATTTTCAAGGGCATCTCCTGCTGGTGCCGGCGCACTTAATCTTGGCTGTGAGCGACGCGACAGTAACAGCGACAAAGCGTCCATAGACAACTCCCGTATTAGTTTGATATTGCCTGTATCCTACGAGGCACAATGTAAAAAGACCAGCCAATTATCAGGTATAATGTGGCAGCTGTCAGGGGCTGATAATTCACTGATTGCATTAACAGAAGCCATTAAGTGCTATCAGTCCTGAATGTCAGCTGATCAGCCCTTACGCCTTGTTCATGATGCCCGTATTTTTGTACAGTGGATGAAGCGTTACAATTGATTACAATTTTAAGTAGCGAATCAGTTATGATTCGATACCATAATAACAACAGGTCTTATAGGTAGTAATAGTTTATGGCAGCAAACGGAAGCTGGACGAAATCTCTTTTTGTCGGACTGTGGACAGTATTGAACTTCTGCAGAAAGCTTTTCTTTAACGTAATTTTTTTATTCATTCTGGTCGCAATTCTATTAGCAGTATCTGCCGATAAAGACCCGGTGGCGGTTAGCCCCGACAGCGCCTTGTATATGAATTTGCAGGGCCGTCTGGTAATTGAAAAAGAGTCAGTCGATCCCTTTGAACAATTCATGCAGGAAGCATTTGGTGAAGAGCCTGATAATCCAGAGCTGTTAGTCCGGGATCTTGAAAAAGCATTGCATAATGCGAAAGAAGATAACCGCATAAAAGCGCTGGTACTGGATTTAGCTGAGTTCGAAGGTGGCGGTCTGGATAAACTGCGGCAGGTGGCTCAGGCCATTGATGCTTTTAAAGAGTCCGGCAAACCTGTTTATGCTATTGGCGATTACTTTGCGCAAAGTCAGTATTATCTGGCTGCACATGCAGACAAAATTTATTTAAACCCGATGGGTGCTCTGTTGCTTGAGGGCTATGGACGCTACGGGCTTTATTTTAAAGATCTTTTGGAGAAGCTGCAGGTGACCACGCATATTTTCCGCGTCGGTACGTACAAATCGGCGGTCGAGCCATTTTTGCGTAACGACATGTCCGATGCGGCGAAAGAAGCTAATCGTGAGTGGCTAGACACTTACTGGGAGCAATATAAAGCAGATGTTGCAACAGCCCGTGATATTCCCGAAAGCCAGTTTGATGAAAAACTTGATGTGCTGGTTGAAAAGTTTGATGCGGCTGGCGGTGATTTCGCACAGTATGCACTTGAAAACGGCTGGGTCGATGCGCTGAAAACCCGTACCGACATTCGTCAGGAACTTGTTGAACTGGTTGGCCGTGACGATACTGAACTGGGTGTTAATGTAACGACGCTTGGCGCCTATCTCAAAGTCATCAACCCACCCATGCCATCGATTGAAAAAGACGGTGATCAGATTGCCATTGTGGTGGCCAAAGGCCAAATTCTGGATGGTGAGCAGCGTGCTGGTACCATCGGCGGTGATAGTACTGCACGACTTCTACGTCAGGCCCGCATCGATGACAATGTAAAAGCGGTTGTCCTGCAGGTCGATTCACCGGGGGGCTCGTCTTTTGCCTCAGAAGTGATTCGACAGGAAGTATTGGAGCTGCAAAAAGCCGGTAAGCCAGTCGTTGCCTCAATGAGCACCTATGCAGCCTCTGGTGGTTACTGGATTTCTGCACCTGCAGATAAAATTTATGCATCACCAAGCACCATCACGGGTTCAATTGGCGTATTTGGTATGTTCATGACCTACGAAAATACACTGGACTACATCGGTGTTGCCAGTGACGGTGTCGCATCAACCGAAGTTGCGGGATTATCCCCTGCCCGGGAACTTGACCCACGCTTCGCTGATATTCTGCAACGTAATGTTGAAAGCAGCTACAAGCGATTCATCACAATGGTGGCACAAAATCGTGAAATGACTCCCGAAGCGGTAGACAATGTCGCACAAGGGCGCGTGTGGATAGGCAGCAAAGCCAAGGAACTGGGTCTGGTCGACGAACTGGGCGAGCTTGATGATGCAGTCGTAGCAGCCGCTGAGCTTGCTGGTATAGAAGATTATGATGTCTCCTATGTTCAGCGACAACTCAGCCCGCAGGAAATGTTCTGGCGTGAGTTTTTTGGTCAGGCGATGGTGTGGGCTGCGAAGAGTCAGTTCGTAGGTAATGACACACCCATGATGGGAATGGTCAAACAATTGCTGACACATTACAACAGTGTTAATCAGCTTAATGATCCCATGGGCGTCTATGTATTATGCCTGCAGTGTCAGGTGCACTGATAACGGTGATATCTCAGCACGATAAAGATGAAGTTGAACAGCGCGTTATCGCGCTGTTTTCTTTAGCAGAAGCACATTTCAAAACCCCTATGCAACGTCCGGATATCAGTTGGCGAAAGTCGGGTAAAAATGCGGGCACAGCCAATCTGACCGTCAACAAAATAAATTTTAACCCCGTTTTATTTACGCACAATCGTCAGGCTTATTTTGACGAAGTGATTCCGCACGAAGTCAGTCATGTTGTCGTCTATCAGATTTACGGACGGGTTTCGCCCCATGGCAAACAGTGGCAATGGGTTATGCATAACCTGTTTGGTGCACCGGCCAGAACCACTCATAATTTTGACCTTGCACCACTGGGGTTAAAGCAATATGTTTATCAATGTCAGTGCGGTGAAATGAACTTATCCGTGCGCCGGCACAATAAGGTGGTACGCCAAAAGCAGCAGTATCTGTGCAGAGGATGCAGAGCTGTATTGACCTTTACGGGAAAGACACTTTAACGTTATTCGAACCAGCGACGGGTAAACACTTTGTCGAGCTGCTCAAATGCTGATTTTAGCAGCGCTGCCAATTCCCGGTATTTAGGCTCAGACTGACGTTTATGAACATCACACCCCTCCTGCTGTAACTTACCGTGAATTTCGTGGTACCAGCTTTTTAGCGACGGAGGCAGAGATTGATTAGACCGGTGACCCAGCCATAAAATGCCCTGCAAAGGAAGACTCAGAAAAAAAGCACCGATGGCCAGTGTCTGAGGGAGATAGTCACTGCCAAGCGTATTAATCAGCATTGCGCTACACACCACTGCCACCGGAGGCATAACGGCAATAGAAAATCGCGTCGCGCTGATCACTTTGCATTCAGGGAAATGGGGGTACAGTTCTTTTTTAACCGGCCACGTGCTCATGTACGAATGACCGTCGCGAAATAATGACAACACTGATTGTGACATAAATCACCTCATTTGACGCATGCCAGTAACCACCCTGTTCCCATTGTCATTACTGCTTAACTGGCGCTGTTTAGAATTAATACTCAGACACCCCGATTATAGCTCATCAATAAAGGTTACCATATTGAAATATTGTTCATTCTCTCCGGAGATTGCATCGTTCACTATTGAATGTAAGAATTTTGCCCTAATAAAGACACTCATTGTTTGTACAAATCTGTATTTAGCAGGTTTTGATTGGAGATTAAAATGGCAGAGACCAGGCATGTGCCTCTACTAATTCTGGGTTCTGGCCCGGCAGGATATTCAGCTGCGGTATATGCAGCGCGGGCGAACCTGAACCCGGTTTTGGTTACCGGTATTCAGCAAGGCGGGCAGTTAACCACAACGACAGATGTTGAAAACTGGCCTGGCGATCCAGAAGGCCTTACCGGCCCCGACCTGATGGTGCGGATGCAAAAGCATGCAGAGAAATTTAATACAGAGATTGTTTTTGACCATATCAATAAAACAGATCTGTCTAAAAAGCCTTACACATTGCACGGTGACTCCGGTACGTATACGTGTGATGCACTAATTATTGCCACTGGCGCTTCCGCTAAGTACCTTGGGCTGGAATCAGAAGAAGCGTTTAAAGGTAAAGGTGTATCGGCGTGCGCAACCTGTGACGGATTTTTCTATCGCAACCAGAAAGTTGCGGTTGTGGGCGGTGGTAATACCGCGGTTGAAGAAGCGCTTT
>CAZOYR010000015.1:31399-46150 GCA_964584105.1 uncultured Alteromonas sp. | reverse complement strand
ATCACACAGAAAAGGATGAAAATGTTAAATAATATGGAGATTGTTTAATGACTGGTTAAATTATTAGGACGAAAATCCTAATCATCGCCACCATTAAAGGATAAAGTATTTTCTTTTACCGTGATTCGATTCGTAAATAGCAAGGTCTGTGAATCGAACATGCTCTAGCATAGACCACCATTACATATTCGTTTTTTACCTCAACTCAACGAGAGGGATTCACAGTGCAAGACAGAAATCATCTGGCACGGGTAGAAACCACCCATCAGGTACATATTATTGAAAATGGCCTGATTGATATACCCATGCTGCAAATCCTTAAGCCTGATGGCACGCTGCACGATGAGGCACAGGAACCCGCGCTTAGCGAAGACGTCGCCCGTAAAATGTATGACACCATGGAATACATCCGGGTCCTGGATGAGCGTATGATTGGTGCACAGCGCCAGGGGCGGATCAGTTTTTACCTGGCCTCTACCGGCGAGGAAGCCGCGGCGGTAGGCAGTGCTGCTGCATTATCTCCGGACGACATGATTATGTCGCAATATCGTGAGCAGGGCGCACTGGCCTACAGAGGTTACACTACCTCACAGTTCATGAACCAGATGTTCAGTAACGAAAAAGATCCTAATAAAGGTCGTCAGATGCCCATTCACTACGGTGATAAGGCACTTAATTTCATGACTATATCGTCACCGCTAGGCACGCAAATCCCGCAGGCTGCAGGTTACGCCTATGGACAGAAAATGGCCGGTAACGATGCCATTACTATTTGTTATTTCGGTGAAGGCGCGGCATCAGAGGGTGATTTCCATGCTGGCCTGAATATGGCCGCAGTGTTGAAGTGCCCGGTCATTTTCTTTTGTCGTAATAATGGTTATGCCATCTCTACGCCGGCCGAAGAACAATTTGCCGGCGACGGCATCGCCTCGCGTGGTCTGGGTTACGGCGTGAAAACAATCCGCGTAGACGGTAACGATCCTCTGGCTGTATTTGCTGCCACCAAACGTGCCCGGGAACTGGCACTGGAAGAGCGCTGCCCGGTATTAATCGAAGCAATGACCTACCGCCTTGCCGCGCACTCTACTTCTGATGATCCGACTGGCTACCGCTCGCGCGAAGAAGAAGATAAATGGCGCGCTAAAGACCCCATCCAACGCATGGCCAAATGGTTGCAGCAAAAGGGTTGGTATGACGAGGCAGCCAACAAGCAGCTGATTGATGAGACGCGTCAGGAAGTACTCAAAGCACTCAAAGAAGCAGAAAAAGTGTCAGTCAATCCTATCGAGGATATTGTCAATGACGTCTACGACGAAGTGCCATGGCATTTAAAAGAGCAGCTGGACAATCTTAAAGACCATATCCGCCAGTATCCCGACGCCTATCCAAAAACATCAGGGAGAGTGAAGTAATGGCGAAAATGAATCTCTTACAAGCAATTAACAGTGCCCTGATTACCGTGATGGATCAGGACGAACGCGTCATGGTCTTCGGGGAAGACGTGGGCCATTTTGGCGGCGTATTCAGAGCCACCAGTAACTTACAGGAAAAATTCGGTCGGGGCCGGTGTTTTAATACGCCTTTGACAGAACAGGGCATTATTGGCTTTGCCAATGGTCTGGCCTCACAGGGTTCAGTGCCGGTTGCAGAAATTCAGTTCGGTGATTATATCTTTCCGGCGTTTGACCAGATTGTGAACGAAACCGCAAAGTTTCGTTATCGCTCAGGCGGTCAGTTTTCCTGCGGCACACTGACAATCCGTACCCCTTATGGTGGTGGTATCGCGGGTGGCCACTACCACAGTCAGTCGCCGGAGGCGTTTTTTGCACATTGTCCGGGTCTGAAAATTGTTATCCCCCGTAACCCTTATCAGGCAAAAGGCTTGTTGTTAGCCTCAATTCGTGATGATAACCCGGTGCTGTTTTTAGAGCCTAAGCGCTTATACCGTGCATCGGTGAGCGATGTACCTGAAGAAGATTATGAACTGCCTTTAGGTAAAGCCGATACCGTGCAGGAAGGAAGCGATATTACGCTGCTGGGCTGGGGCGCACAGATTGAGATATTGCAAAAAGCAGCTGACATGGCGCTAGAAGACGGTGTCTCTTGTGAAATCGTTGATCTTCGTTCCATTTTGCCGTGGGATGCCGATGCAGTGGCAGAGTCTGTGATGAAGACAGGTCGTCTGCTGATTAACCACGAAGCGCCACTGACCGGTGGGTTTGCCAGTGAAGTGGCAGCAACTATTCAGGATCGCTGCTTCTTATATCTGGAAGCGCCCATCGCGCGTGTTTGCGGTCTGGATACACCGTACCCGCTGGCGCACGAAAAAGAATACATGCCAGATGAGCTTAAAACGTACGAAGCCATCAAACGTACACTGAAGTACTAGGGGCCCGGAATGACAACAGAATTTATTTTACCGGATATCGGTGAAGGAATTGTAGAGTGTGAATTGCTCGAATGGCTGGTTGCTGAAGGCGACACCATTGAAGAAGATCAGCCTGTTGCTGAAGTAATGACTGACAAGGCAACTGTTCAGATCCCGGCAATGCACGCAGGTGTAGTAAGAAAGCTGCATTACAAAGTCGGCGACATTGCCAAAGTGCATGAGCCACTTTTTGCAATGGATGTTGAAGGTGATGAAAGCGCTGCTGACTCGCCGGCATCTTCAGCAAACGAAAAAGCGCAGGCACCTACCGCCGAAGAGGAAGTGCCGGGCCGTGAAAATAACGCGGCAAAGGATGAGGCGCAGGAAGCAAGCACTGGTAAGGGGCAGATTGAAGATTTCATTCTGCCTGATATTGGTGAAGGTATTGTCGAGTGCGAGATTGTAAAGTGGCATGTTGCTAAAGGCGATACCATAGAAGAAGACCAGCCTGTCGTTGAAGTAATGACAGATAAAGCTATGGTGGAGATTCCGGCCAAACACGCCGGCGAAGTGCACGAGTTGTACTATCAGCAAGGTGATATTGCAAAAGTACATGCGCCCTTATTTGCACTGGTGGTTGAAGGCGATAGCGACGAAACGACGGGTTCCTCGTCAGATACAACCAGCAAAACAACGTCGTCGGATAAGTCTGCCACTGCACCTAAAACAAATGAGGCAAAAACTGGTACACAACGCCAGGAGCAGAAATGGCCGGACGGTGACTTTGAACCACCGGTAGAAATTCCCGGACGTGTGTTAGCAAGTCCTGCTGTTCGCCGTGTGGCCAGAGAAAAAGACATTGATCTGACTAACGTTGAAGGTTCGGGTAAAAAAGGCCGTATCCTCAAGCAGGATGTGCTGGATATCACATCGCCTGCCAGGGGCGAGGATAAAGCAGACAAAGCGGCGTCTTCGCAACCTGCGCAAAGTACTGCCAAGCCGTCTGGTGGTATCACCACGGAGCCGGTCAAAGGTATCCGAGCTGCAATGGCTAAACAAATGACCGCATCAGTGCAAACCATTCCTCATTTTACGGTGAGCGATGAGTTGCAAATGGATGCGCTTATGACGTTACGCAGCGAATTGAAACCTGTTTTTGCTAAAAAGGATGTGAAGCTGAGCTTTATGCCTTTCTTTGTTAAAGCGCTATCGCTGGCTTTAACTGAGTTTCCGATTATCAACAGCCAGCTAAACGATGATGCCACGGAGTTATCCTACTTCGATGATCACAATATCGGCTTTGCGGTTGATTCAAAAATTGGTCTGCTGGTGCCTAATATCAAACGTGTTCAGGATTTGAGTCTGTTTGAGATTGCTCAGCAAATGCAGGACATTATTGATAAAGCCAGAGAAGGGAAACTGGGCGGTGATATGCTTAAAGGCGGCACCATCAGTATTTCAAATATCGGTGCGATTGGCGGTATGACGGCAACACCGGTTATCAATAAACCTGAAGCAGCCATCGTGGCATTGGGTAAAACACAAAAGCTCCCGCGCTTTGACGAAAACGGTAATGTGGCGGCGCAACACCTTATGCAGGTGAACTGGTCAGGTGATCACCGGATAATTGACGGTGCAACCATGGTCAGGTTCAACAATCTGTGGTGTAGTTATCTGTCGAATCCAACCAGTATGCTTATGCATTTGAGATAGACCACAAAAATACCAGGGGTGCATTTTATTATGTGCTCTTGGTATTTGCTCCCTGGCAAAGGTAATATAGCAAGATAGGCTTTTTCGCAGGGATTTTTGTGCTTAGTTACCGTCACGCATTTCATGCAGGCAATCATGCCGATATTCTTAAACACCTCGCCTGGCTGGGTGTCATTTCTCATCTGAAACGTAAAACAAAACCTTTTGTATTGTTTGACACACATGCGGGCGCTGGCCAGTACGCGCTTAACAGCGAACAGGCACAGCTAAATCGTGAATATGACAGTGGCATCGCCAGACTCGATAATGTTAAACCGGCCAGTGCGCTGCTGACCGACTACATGGCCATTGTGCAACCAATGATGGAATCAGGCATTTACCCTGGCTCTCCCGGGTTGGCTGCACGCGCGATGCGTGCTCAGGATGCAGCGCATATGATGGAATTACATCCTGCTGAATTTCCTGCGTTGCAGAGCAATTTGGCGTCGTTTACAGCCACGCAGGAACAAAATGGTAATGTTCATCTGCATCACCGTGATGGATTGGAAGGGCTGGTTGCCATGACGCCGCCCAAACCTAATCGCGGCGCGATACTTATCGATCCACCCTACGAAGTTAAAGATGAATACCGACAGGTAACTAACACGCTTAAAACCGTATTTCAGCGGTGGCAAAATGCGCAGGCTGTGGTGTGGTATCCGTTACTGTCTGATCGGGCGATAGAAAAGGCCAAACTGTGCCAGGATATGGTAAAGGCTGTCGCAGACTTAGGAAAAAACTGTTTTATCGCTGAACTTACAGTGGCTGAAAATACCCACGATGCCGGCATGTACGGTTCGGGCGTGTGTATAGTAAATCCTGCCTGGCAGCTTGATGAGCATCTTACTCAGGCGATGAAGGAAGCATGTCTTGCGATAGGCCCGGACGCGCGCTTTTCGCTGCAATGGTTAAAGCAAGAGTCGTCATGACTGATCATGCGGGTGCACTCAAACACTTTTATATCCCGGAAGAGCAATCGATTTATTTGCTCAGTCATGCTGATGCAAAAAAGCTCAAAGACTGGGTTAATCTGTGTATTGAGCAACTCTCACAACTTGGTTACTCTCAGATAAGTCTGATAGGCAAAGGTGCATTTGGCTTTGTGTTCGCTGGCGTTGCTGAATCCGGTGCCCGCCATGTTTTTAAATTTTCCAGAATTACATTGCCGCAGCATGTCAGGGACCGGCTTGAAGATGAGGCTTTCATGCTGTCGCAGGTCAGCCATCCTAATGTACCGCCCCTTGTAGCGTTTCAGCAGGTCAGAAAGCAGGCTATTTTAGTTATGCAGCGTGCCGAAGGCGATGATCTTGAGCAGTTAAGCCTTCAGGTCGGCCCGTTACCCGCCCGTATTGTCGTTAAGATCACGGTTCAGCTGGCGCACATTCTTATTGCCTTACGCAGTAATACGCAACAAAAAGAGCCCAAGCCAATTGTCCATGGCGATATTAAACCGTCAAATCTGGTCTGGGACCCCCTCAGCGAGCGTGTGCAGCTTATCGACTGGGGCTCATCGGTATTTGCGCAATTAGATAATGAAGGGCAGTTTGTTGTTTCCAATGTTATGGACCTGATGTCTTCGGATATGCAGCAAACCAATGCAAGACTAGGCGATGTTTATTTCATTGGGGATGAACAGTTAAACGGCGCGCTGTCATCCCCCAGATTTGATGAACAGGGGCTGGCCAGTACTATTTACGCCTTGGCATCAGGCCAGTCGAGCCGGTTCGGACGTAAAGTCATCACGCCACAGTCACTGGGCTTACCAAAGATGCTGGCCAATATCCTGTCGTATATGCTCAGTGATGATAAGCACGAGCAACGTTCAGGTGCAGATTACCTGTTTGCCCATCTGCACGTTTTAAATCAGATGGTATTTGGCGATGATGTGCCGGTGAAAATGGCTCCGCTGATACCGGTCTGGGTTGGCAGTGAGCATAAAGACATTGAAACGGTGGTATACAGCTCGCGCAAGTCTTATCTACGTCAGCACGCACCAGAGGCGGATGCGCAACTTAAATATATTAATGATGCACAGTTCGAGCGGTATTATAAAAATTATTTGATGGGTATGGGGGAAACCGAGAAAGGTTTCATTGCAGCCGTCAGTCGGTTAGGAAAGTTTCCCGTAGTAGGGGGCCTGGCAATTCGCTGGGAGCCTGATGGCGTTTATGTCGATTCCAGTCTGAATTTATACGATGTAAACCGACAGGCAGCGTTTGAACAGTCAGTAAATAATATTATAAATCTGGCGCGCGCGATTCATCGTTCCGGTATCTTTAAGTGCTGTATGTTTAATGCAAAAGACACTATCCATATCGAACGTGATTCCCCTGATGAAGCGTTTATACCGGATGCATCGTGTACCATTCCTTTTGAACTTTCCCGCACGCCGGCAGTAAAGGATACCAGCCGTACGCATTCCTACTTTGAAGACGGTGAAGATCCTGATGAACTGCTTAAATTGCCGGACGCGATAATGCACCGTCTTGAGCAACTGAATACCATTCATCATACAGGCTGTATCATCTTTGAAGCGCTGCCTGCACATTTGAAAATTCATAGTTATTACATGTTGCTTGATCATAGTCAGAAAGCACAATTTGAACAGTTACTCGCCGATATTGTAGAAGCGGTGCCCAGGATTCGCGGACTTGGCATCTCCGGATTTATGAAGCTGCCGTATAAAGATACGCGATTTTTTGAGCATAAAGCGCAGCAACCGGAAAGATACTATCCCCGTAATCCCAAAGTTATTAGTGAAATGGAGTAGATAAACCATGTCTGAGGTTAAAATGTCCTCGTTGTTTGAACTGGAGTCCATCGAAAAAGGTTTGTTTCGGGGACAAAGCTGGGATCTGGGGTTCCGCGCCCTGTTTGGCGGTCAGGTACTGGGGCAGGCGCTTGCCGCTGCACACAACACTGTCGATGATGATCGTGTTGTTCATTCCTTTCACACCTATTTTTTATTACCCGGCGATGCAAAAAAGCCCGTTGTGTATGATGTAGAGGTTGTCCGTGATGGGCGAAGTTTCTCTGCCAGACGGGTCAAAGCCATCCAGGATGGCCGCAATATCTTTTATATGACCGCCTCTTTTCAGACGGTAGAGGATGGTATGACACATCAGTATGCAGACATGCCTGACGTGCCTGATCCGGAGTCGCTGGACTCAGACATTACCTTTTATGAGAAAAACTACGACAAATTGTCGACCAGCATGCAGGAAGCACTCAGTTACCACAAGCCTATTGATATCCGCACTGTGGATGCTGCCAACTCGTTTAAGGCGCAGGCCAGAGAGCCGGTACGTCATGTCTGGCTCAAAGTTCGCGACGAAATGGACGATAACCTTGGATTACATCAGGCCACATTAGCGTATGCATCGGATTACCACTTTTTAAGTACCGCACTTCAGCCACACGGTATCGCGGTTTCTGATAAGGGCCTGCGTATGGCAACCATCGATCATGCTATGTGGTTTCATCGCCCGGTCAATTTAAATGACTGGCTCTTGTATGCCATGGACAGCCCGTTTTCCGGTAATAGCCGCGGCATTGTAAAAGGGCAGATCTTTAACCGGGCTGGTGACCTGGTTGCCACTACCATGCAAGAAGGCATGATGCGTAAAAAGGATAAATAAGCATTATGATATATCAATTAGAAGATAAGACACCGCAGATTGGGAAGCAGGTGTATATTGCGCCCGGTGCTCACGTAATCGGTGATGTTACACTGCATAACGACGTTAGTGTCTGGTTTAATGCAGTCATTCGCGGGGACTGCGACAGTATCGTTATAGGCGAGAAAACCAATATCCAGGATGGCAGTGTGTTACATACCGACCACGGTGTAAAAATGCATGTTGGCAAGGGGGTAACCGTCGGCCATAAGGTGATGCTGCATGGATGTACCATCGACGACTACAGTCTGATAGGTATCAATGCTGTAGTACTAAATGGCGCAAAAATTGGTAAGTATTGTGTTATCGGGGCCAATACGCTGATTACTGAGAATATGGAGATTCCTGACTATTCACTGGTTGTCGGTTCCCCCGGTAAGGTAATAAAAACGTTGGGCAAAGACGTAGAAGAGATGCTCAAAAAGTCGGCAGAGCACTATGTGGCAAATGGACAGCATTTTGTCGAGCATTTGCAACTTGCCAGAGATCCTGCAGCTTATTTATAGTTTTTATCGCCCATAAAAAATGCCCAGAACTTTCGTTCTGGGCCTAGGGGAATGGCTCATTGCTGAGCCGTGCGCTAACTTTTGCAAAGGGAGAAGTACATGCAATTGTTTACAGCCTATTAATAGTAGACCAATATTGCTCAATTTATAAACAATTTTTTATGAATTTTTTTTGACACCCAACTGAGTCAAATGTATTTCAAAACGATAGTCGCGACAAGCGTTTTCTGGGCCGGTCCGATCACTTCAAAAATCAGCCATTAACAAGCACAAAATTTATTCACAAATTCCATTACGCGTATCCTTCAATATGGATCAACATATTGTTTTTCTGTGGTATTCACTTCATTGATAGTGACAATAGCCGCATTGAGCTTTTAACCATATATTGTCACAATCACTGTTCATATGAACCTAATAAGGAACGGTTATGGACCATGCCACTTTTATCCCACCTGAACGCACATTAATGGGCCCGGGTCCTTCTGATGTCAGCCAACGGGTACTTAATGCTATGGCACGGCCGACTGTCGGTCACCTTGACCCACTTTTTATCGATCTGATGGATGATATTAAGGGCTTGCTACAATACGCATTTAAAACCGACAACCCCCTGACTATGCCGGTGTCCGCGCCAGGCTCAGCGGGTATGGAAGCTTGCTTTGCCAATCTTGTTGAACCCGGTGATAAGGTGCTGGTATGTGTCAATGGCGTATTTGGTCAACGCATGGTTGAAAACGTGACTCGCTGCGGCGGTCAGGCGCTGGTGGTTGAAGATGACTGGGGCACACAAACTGATCTGCAAAAAGTTGAAGATAAACTAAAAGCGCATCCTGAGATTAAGATTGTAGCATTTGTGCATGCTGAAACCTCAACAGGTGTTCGAAATGATGCCCAGCAGTTATGTAAACTGGCCCGGCAATATGATTGCCTGAGTATCGTTGATGCGGTGACTTCACTAGGTGGTATCGAAGTTGATGTGGACGGGTGGGGCATTGATGCTATTTATTCCGGCTCGCAAAAATGTCTCAGCTGTGTGCCCGGGATATCCCCGGTCTCGTTTGGTCCGCGTGCCGTGGAGCGTATTCAGAATCGTCAGGTACCGGTGCAAAGCTGGTTTTTGGATATGAATCTTATTATGGGTTACTGGGGTAAGGGTGGAAAACGGGCTTATCATCATACCGCGCCCGTGAATAGCCTGTACGCATTGCACGAGTCGCTCTTAATGTTAAAAGAAGAAGGCTTGTCTCAGGCGTGGCAACGCCATCAGCAAGGTCATCAAAAATTGTATAAAGGGCTGACTGATTTAGGCATCCGTTTTGCTGTTGATGAAGCATACCGGTTACCACAACTCAATGTGGTTACTATCCCTGACGGGGTGGATGATGCGGCAGTGAGAAAGCAGCTTTTGGATGAGTTTAATCTTGAAATTGGCGCCGGACTGGGCGATCTTGCCGGCAAAGTCTGGCGCATAGGATTGATGGGATTTGCCTGTAAAGACCGCAACATTGATCATTGTGTGGCCAGTATCAGCAAGGTTATCCGTTAACGCTTTAGAATTCCTGTAACATCATGAAGTGTCGTACCCGCAATGCCACGTCAGGCGGGTACGACAGCGATGATGATCCAGCCGACAATCAGCGCCAGCGCAAAGCTGAATAACGTTCCCAGCATCATATACTCTGTCAGGCGCATGTCTTTGGCTTTAGAAAGATCGCCCACCCGAAAAACGGTTTTTGTGGCGACCAGAAATCCGAGCCCGGTATACTGACCCACCAGTATGAAAGACAGCGCCAGTACGCGCTCAATATAGCCAATCCAGCGACCTGCATCTCCCAGGCTCTGATTTTCAGCAGTGGCGAGAACTTTGGTGTGTCGTGCCAGTACCTGAGCTATCAGTATACTGGCCGGATTAAGTACAATTATATAGCCCAGCATATATAGCAGCGTGTCGGGCTGAATGATGATAGCCCCCATTGCACTCAGCTGTGCTTTGGTAACCTCTGTGATAAATGCAGTCACAGTCAGTATCACAATAACGTGTGCCAGTTGGTCAATAATGAACGCGACAAGACTATGATGGCCGGACTTTGCCCAGTCGATAAGCCAGTGAGTCAGCGCGATAAACAAGCCCCACATGATGGCAGATACTACCCCTGTATCTGCTATCCATAGCGCCAGTGCCGCTAGCAGAAAATGAATTAGGCTATGTTTGTATAACGCACTGGCTTTAACGCCCCTGGCGTGTCGGTTTTCTATCCAGGCGCGCGGCTGTAAGTAAAAATCACCGATAAAATGGGCGGTGAGTAATAACAATAAGACTGTCATTTATACGGAACCATCCTCGCAGATTAATTCTTGGGTGTAGGCGATAAATTCAGGTAAAAGCTCTGCGCCAGCCGCACGTAATCTCTCGCTGACATTCTGACGTGAGGTTGATAATTTGTCTGCCAGAGACTGGTGCGTGGGAAAGTCATTGGTAACATAGTCATACAGCAACGTTATCTGACTGGTGTTTAACCGGTTTAATATATAGCTGAGCTGGTGACATATAATTGGCAGGGCAGAAATTTTTTTATCAGCCACGTTAATCATCAGCTGGCCACTTTTAAGTGAATCCAGGGTTCTGCCCGCTAATATATAGGTTTCCCCATTCGCCTTACCCGGGTCAGTACCAGAAACCGTCCCCGGACCTAACGCCAGACTGATCGTACTTTGCAAAGGCAAACTTGAGCGCTCACTGGCAAGCCATAGTTTTACTTCCAGCAAAAGTTTTCCTGCTGCCTCTGGTTGTTGCATGGCAATTTGAAATTCATCCCCCCGGTACACTGAGTAGATAAAATGATACTGTTGCTTTATTTTCTTCAGATGGCGTTCCAGTCCCTGAAGCATGGTTTGATAGTCAGCGGGAGTCAGCTGGCTCGACCCCACCAAATCCACATTCATTACTGCAATCATTGCCTGTTTCTTTTCCTTACGCACCTTAAGCAAGGTTATACGCTTGCTTTATGCATTGCAAGCTCAAGAGGTTGCCGGTATTGGGTTAATCATAGGGTTTTGTGCGCTTTCTGATACACTGCCCAAAAGAATGAAAAACAACAAGCAGTAATGATTCACAAAATTTGGCTTTCTTTTATTCTCACCGCATTTATCGCAACCTGTGCGCAGGCGTTAACCGGCGCCGGTAGCGCCGGATTTGAACAGGTCATGACAGCGGTAAGCAGTATGGCCGGGCTTAGTGTAGACATAGCAATTGGGCTTATCGGCGTACTGGCATTTTGGCTGGGTATTTTTGAAATAGCTGAAAAATCAGGAATGATTCAAAAGTTTGCGCGCCTGCTGTCGCCCCTGTTGTGCAGGATAATGCCCCAGCTTCCACGAGACCATCCCGCATTGGGCAGTATCACCATGAACTTGTCAGCCAATGTAATGGGCCTTGATAACGCTGCAACCCCGTTCGGTATTCGTGCTATGCAGGACATGCAAAAGCTGAATAGTAATCCTGATACGCTGACAAACAGCCAGATTTTATTTCTGGTGCTCAACACATCCTCGGTCACGTTGTTTCCAATTGCCGTTTTCTTATACCGGGCGGAGCAGGGTGCAGCGCAGCCTACCGATGTGTTTATTCCTATTTTACTTGCAACCAGTGCATCAACACTTGCCGGTGTCCTGGTGACGGCGATGGTGCAGAAAATTAACCTGTTTCAGAAGGTTATAATATTGTACGCCGCTGTATTATTTGCCGCGCTGACGGCGGTAGTGCTGTACTTTTCAACGCTTGCGGCAGACCAGCTGGCACGTCAGTCTTCTGTCGTGGCTAATTTTTTATTACTCAGTTTTGTTATTACGGTATTGCTGGCTGGTTACCGGAAGAAACTCAACACCTATGAGCTATTTATCGATGGCGCTAAAAAGGGCTTCGAAGTTGCTATCTATCTAATCCCTTATTTACTGGCTATGCTCATTGCGATAGGCATGTTGCGAGCTAGCGGGGTGCTGGACTACGTATCAGATATGCTGGCAACAACCGTCGCTATGCTGGGCGGGGATACACGCTTTGTTGAAGCAATTCCTACAGCATTAATGAAGCCTCTTTCAGGCAGCGGCGCCAGGGCGCTAATGATAGAAACCATGCAGTACCAGGGCGCCGATTCATTTGCAGGTCGTCTGGCGTCAGTACTACAGGGCTCTACTGAAACCACGTTCTACGTACTGGCTGTTTATTTAGGCGCTGTTGGGATCAAACACGCCCGGCATGCGGTAGTTTGCTGTCTGGCCGCCGATGCAGCCGGTATACTTACTGCAATAACAGTCAGTTACTGGTTTTTTGGTTAAGGGCTCATTCATGTGTTGTTCACATTCATCATTGCAAAGTAGCAATCAGAACACAGTGACAATGCGTAGTTAAATAAAACAGGAGCAAGGCATATGCGAACACCGGCTATCAGATACTTACTAAACAGCGTACTGGCTATTATGATGATGGCAGTCTCAGCAGCCAGCATTGCGCAGCAGCAAACCACCATGCAGCCTGTAGCACAGATTCAGGTACAGGGGATGGGCAGTGTTGCGGTTACCCCGGATGCGTTTAGCGTGACATTTATCCTTGAGCAAAAAGGCGAAACTGTCAGTAAACTCAACACGCAGCTTCAAAATGACCTGAATCAGCTAACCACGTTTTTGATGGACCAGGGCGTACCTGCCAAACATATTCAGTCAATGCAGATAAGGCTCTCGCCCTGGTATGAGAATAGTGCACAGGGGCGTAAGCAGTCAGGATTTGTACTGTCGAGAGAGGTTTCGGTTACGCATAACCAAATAGACGAGTATGACCGGATTATTGACGGCGCGCTGAAACGAGGGGTCACGCGGATTAGCCAGTTTGAACTTGTTTCACAAACTCAGCAGGATGCCTATCAACAGGCCTTGATAAATGCTATCAGCGATGCCAAATCACGGGCAGGCGTAATCGCTGCAGAGCTGGATGTACGTGTTGGCAGTGTAATCAGCGTTACCCAGCAGCACGGTGGTATGGTATTTTCCAGCGGCGCGCCAAGAATGGCGATGGCAGATGAATCGGCAGCAATGCCGGGGCAGCAACAGATTGAAGCAAATGTAAATGTGATTTTTGCATTAGATGCAGTTAAAAACGGAGAGCAATAGTGTCACAAAAAGAGTATGACCGGTTAGCCGCTCAGGCTGACGCATTAGTCAGTGGTGAAACCGATCTCATCGCCAACATGGCAAACATCAGTGCGTTACTGTTTAATCACCTTGAAAAAGTAAACTGGGCAGGCTTTTATCTTTATAAAGAAGAACAGTTGATACTTGGCCCGTTTCAGGGGCAGCCTGCCTGTATTCGCATACCCATGAATCAGGGCGTCTGTGGTACCGCCGCAGCGCAAAGAAAAACGTTAGTGGTTGAGGATGTCCATGCCTTTGATGGCCATATCGCCTGTGATGCTGCGTCTAATTCTGAGATTGTTATCCCGCTAGTCGTGAACGACCAGCTCATTGGCGTACTGGACATAGACAGCCCTGAATATGGTCGGTTCACTGAGGTGGACAAAATCGGGCTAGAGAAAATAGCTCGCGCACTGGAAGCAACCCAGTCATGAAGGACAATGTAGACATTCATGTAGTCCTGGCTACACCCGAGGATATGGATGACCATCATTCCGATCCTCATGAAGCGGCGGAGCGTTTAAATTTCATCTTGCATGCGATGTATGATAAAGCCGATGAGGACATTGACACAGGCAGGCTTGAGCGAATATTGCACTACACCTGGGAAGAGTGGCATCAAAATGCCAGTTTATTGGACATTGACGATGATGAATTGCTGGATTGGGTTGACCACACGCTGGCAACTTGGGATGATGCGGATAATTCGGATTTTTACTAACTAGCGTTAAATTTAATGGAATCAGCAGAAAAGTTTTCTAACAGTAAAGAAGTGATTGCCTTTTTGGCGGAACGTTTTCCAAACTGTTTTTCTACCGAGGGCGAAGCGCGTCCACTGAAAATTGGTATTTTTCAGGAATTGGCAACAAGATTAGAAGATGAAGAACGTGTCAGTAAAACGCTGCTACGCTCTACATTAAGACATTACACGAACAGTTGGCGTTATCTGCATAGCATCAAAGAAGGTGCTTATCGTGTAGATTTAGATGGCAATCAGGATGCTCAGATTGAAAAAGAGCACGCTGATCACGCCAAACAGCAACTGGACGAAAGCAAGGCAAAAGCGGCGGAAAAGCGCAAAGCCAGGCAACAGCAGGACGGTGAAAAACGACCGCCGCGTCGTAATAATGTTAAGCCGGGTGCCGCGCCTGCAAAGCGTGCCGGCGATACAAAAAAGGGAACTAAACCGAAATCTGAAAGACCAATGAAGACTCCCCCGGCAAAATTGTCCGAGTCTGATCTTCATGCCGGGACGAGAGTT
>CAZOYR010000015.1:9623-31389 GCA_964584105.1 uncultured Alteromonas sp. | reverse complement strand
AAGTTGAGTAAGGCACCGATGCCTGCCGTCATTACTGAAGTTGCCAAAGATGGCATCAATGTTCAGCTAGATACCGGGATGGTAGTAAAAGTGAATTCGGACGCTTTACGTTTGGCTGGCTCCAAGAGGTCGTAAAACATGAAAGATATCCTTCGTATTTCCATTGCCACTGCATTTCTGACCATGGGTGTCGGCGCAGGGGCGGTCACCACCACGCCTGACGTTGAAGAGTTACCCATTCTCCAGCAGGAAACTCAGCACAGCGTAGCCGCGAAGAGGGTGAGTGCACTGTTTACCAGAGCGCACTATAAGGAAATTGCGTTGGATAACGCGCTGTCGGAAAAAATCTTCAACCGTTTTCTCAAAGCAATCGACAATAATAAGCAGGTATTGTTGAAATCTGACGTTGAAAATTTCAAACGCTATCAGGATGACTTTGACGAGGCATTAACCCGCGGAAATCTGAAAGTTGCCTATGACATTTTCAATCAGGCATCTGAACGCAGAATGCAGCGTTATGAATACGCTCTTTCACTATTAGATGAAGAGTTTGACTTTGAAAAGTCGGATGACAAGTTCTATTACGACAGAGAAGACGCCACCTGGGCCACGTCAGAAAATGAGCTGGATGAACTGTGGCGTCAGCGTGTTAAATATGACGCGCTGAACCTGATTTTAGCGGGTAAAACCTGGGACGAAGCGAAAGAGCTGCTGACTAAGCGTTATAATCGTGCAATCAAGCGGATTAAACAAACCCAGAGCGAAGATGTTTTCCAGACTGTAATGAACAGCTTTGCCAGAAGCATCGAAGCCCACACCAGTTACTTGTCACCGCGCAATGCAGATCGTTTCCAGATGGAAATGAACCTGTCCTTTGAAGGTATTGGCGCAGTATTACAAAGTGAAGAAGATTTCACCGTAATCAAAAGCATTGTGCCGGGCGGGCCTGCCGATAAATCCAAAGCGCTAAAGCCTGAAGATAAGATTATTGGTGTTGCGCAGGATGATGAGGAATTTGTTGATGTTGTAGGCTGGCGACTGGATGAGGTTGTCGACCTTATAAAAGGGCCCAAGGGTTCAACCGTTAGATTACAGATTCAAAAAGGCGCCAGTGAAAGTAAATCCATGTCGGTGGTAAACCTTACTCGCGACAAGATAAAACTTGAAGATCGTGCTGCAAAATCTGAAATCTACGTGCCTGATAATGGCCCGCACGAAGGTGAAAAGCTGGGTGTTATCACTATCCCAAGTTTTTATAACAACCTACATGCTGATGTCAGCAAGGAAATTGATAAGTTAAATGCACAGGATGTCAAAGGCATTATCGTCGATTTACGCGGTAACGGCGGTGGTTCGTTGACTGAAGCAACACTATTGAGTGGCTTATTCATCGAAAAAGGGCCTGTGGTGCAGATTCGCTATGGTGAAGGCAAGGTCAGCGTGAATCGTGATACCGATGGTGATGTTGCTTACGAAGGTCCGTTAACGGTTTTGGTTGACCGTTACAGTGCCTCAGCATCAGAGATATTTGCAGCGGCCATGCAGGATTATAATCGCGCATTAATCATTGGCGAACAGACATTTGGAAAGGGAACTGTACAGCAGCACCGTGGGCTTGGTCGCATCTATGACCTTTACGAGAATCCACTTGGTAGCGTACAGTTCACTATCGCTAAATTCTATCGTATTGATGGAGGCAGCACGCAGCATAAGGGTGTCGTACCGGATATTAAATATCCCTCACCGATAGATCCTGCTGAATGGGGCGAAAGCCAGGAAGAAACAGCGTTGCCGTGGGACAGTATCGATCGCGCAAATTATGCGACCTTTGGTGCTGACCAAAGTGCTGTTGACGTGCTGACTGCAAAACATAACAAACGTATTATGGAAAATCCTGAGTTCAAATATATCTATGAAGATATTAAGGACTACAAAGAAAAGAAAAACCGGGATTTTGTGTCGTTGGTAAAATCAGAGCGTCTTGCTGAGAAAAAAGCAGAAGAAGAGCAAGATTTAGCACGAGCTAACGAGCGTTTAACCAGACTGGGCAAAAAGCCAGTTGAATCGCTTGAGGATATACCCGACGATGTCGAGGAACTGGATCCTTTCCTGGATGAGGCAGCAAATATCACGTTTGATATGCTTAATACAGGCAAGTATGCCATTAATAACAACTAGAAAATAATAGTCATGAAAGGCTGGTGTTGAGCCAGCCTTTTTTATGGGCTACGCACACTCAAAACAATAATAAACAGGAACATTATCATGGCTATGCGAGGTGAATTCTCGTCGCGTATCGGCTTCATATTAGCCGCTGCGGGTTCTGCCGTTGGGTTAGGGAATATTTGGGGCTTTCCGACACAGGTTGCCAGTAACGGCGGCGCGGCTTTTGTACTGGTCTATTTGCTTTTAGCTTTTGTACTGGCTTATCCGGTTTTAATGGCTGAGCTCATTATAGGGCGGGCAACCCGCTCTAACATGGTCGACGCGCTGGGCAAAATTTCCAACAGTGGATTCGGGCGGGCAACAGGTATCTGGGGCTGTGTGACAGTCTCCCTTATTCTGGCATTTTACGCCATTGTGGGCGGCTGGATGCTGGCGTACTTTGCTGATGCGGGCGTCTCAATGGTTGGCGCACAGACAATATCTGACTGGCTGATGGGCTTCTCTGTCCCACGCAATATGATCTTCTGCGCTATCTTTCTGACCCTCACCTCAATGATAGTGCTTGGTGGCGTGAAATCTGGCATTGAAAAGTGGTCAGTTCGTCTCATGCCGACGCTGGTTATCATCATTTTGCTATTGATTGTTTATGTGAGTTTCCAACCAGGAGCAGTGGATGGCTGGAGCGCTTATCTGGTGCCGGACTTCTCACGGGTAATGGAACCTGATTTATTAATTAGCGCAATGGGACAGGCCTTTTTCTCTATGTCATTAGGTGTAGGTACCATGCTGGTTTATGGCTCCTACGTCAGTAAAGAAGAAAACCTGCCATCCATTGGTGCCTCGGTGGCGTTAGTTGACATTGGTGTGGCAATTATAGCGGGCATGCTCATTATTCCATCAATGTACGTAGCGCTGCACAACGGCGTAGAAATCTTTTCACCCGATGGCGCACTGATTGAGGGAGACAAACTTATCTTCACCGTGTTGCCTGCGCTGTTTGATTCAATCGGCAGTGTCGGGTTATTTATCTCATTCGCGTTTTTTGCGCTGATGGTCATCGCCGCTGTAACGTCTTCTATTTCCATGCTGGAAGTGCCTGTGGCGTATATGGTAGAGAGTCATTCCATCGCCAGAAGCAAAGCCGTGTGGCTAATGACGGCAATTATCTTTGCTTGCAGCATAGTGATTATTTTAAATTTCGACAGGTTATTTGGTCTGGTTATCGCTGCCACTACACAATGGAGTCAGCCACTACTGGGACTGGTGCTGTGTATCTTTGCAGGCTGGGTGTGGCGCCGTGATGCCATCCTTCACGAGCTTAAATCCGGAAGCCCTGATGCGCAAAATAGTCTGTTCTGGAAGATATGGCCCTGGTATGTACGTTTTGTCTGTCCGGTGGTGATTGCTGTCATGTTCGCACGTTCGGTGCTGTAAACCGGGATTGGATAAAATGAATAATAAAGAAGTAAAAGCACCCTCATTAACAGATGCCTTACTGCCAGTCTTCGCGCTGATTATCATGATGGGCACGGCCGTTTATCTGTTTGGCGATGGCTCATCATTCGGCCCGAATCAAATAGCGCTGCTGCTGGGCACCGGGCTCGCTGCCATTATTGGTATGAAGAATGGCCATAAATGGAAAGATATCGAACAGGGCATCGTCAACGGGATTTCAATGGCGCTGGGCGCCTGCCTGATTCTTTTAGCGGTTGGCTCACTCATTGGTACCTGGATGCTGGCAGGTACGGTTCCAACGCTTATCTATTACGGACTTGAACTGCTAAACCCTTCTTTTTTCTACGCAGCAACGTGCCTTATCTGTGCGGTAGTTGCAATGAGTATAGGGAGTTCCTGGACAACCGCTGCCACCGTCGGTGTTGCTTTAATGGGTGTTGCATCCGGTATGGGAATGTCTGCAGCTATTGCCGCTGGCGCAGTGATATCAGGCTCGTATTTTGGTGATAAAATTTCACCGCTTTCAGAAACTACGAATCTTGCACCAGCAGTAGCAGGGACCGACCTGTTTGAACATATTCGCTATATGCTCTGGACAACCATACCCAGCTTTCTGATTGCGTTAGTCGTGTTCGTATTCTTAGGCTTTAATGAATCTGGTGATGTAACTGCCCAGCGTATAGAGCAAATGCAGGCGTTGCTCGCTGACTCGTTCACGCTGGGTTGGCATCTGCTCGTTCCCCTCGTTGTACTACTAACCCTCGCAGTTAAAAAAATGCCGGCATTTCCGGCAGTATCCATTGGTGCACTGTTGGGCGCATTGTGGGCGGTACTTTTCCAAAGTGACGTCGTGTTACAGATGGCCGCAGAAGGAGAGTCGTCAGCGGTAGGCATACTTAAGGTAGTGTGGCAGGCTTTATATGACGGCGTGTCATTTTCAACCGGTGATGACAACCTGAACAGCCTGTTAAGCCGTGGCGGTATGTCATCTATGTTAAACACAATCTGGTTGATTATCTGTGCCATGTCCTTTGGTGCGGTTCTTGAAAAAGTAGGGCTGCTCAAGCGTGGTGTGACAACAATATTACGCGGCGCAAAATCAGCCGGCGATATGATCAGCCGCACCATTCTTACCTGTATCGGAACTAATTTAGTTACTGCTGACCAATACATGGCCATTGTCATGCCCGGCCGGATGTACAAACAGGAGTTTGAAAAGCGCGGCCTGCATCAGCTGAACCTGTCCCGTAGCCTCGAGGACGGGGGGACTCTAACATCACCGCTGATACCCTGGAATACCTGCGGTGCCTATATGCAAGGCGTGCTTGGCGTACACCCGTTTGAGTACATCTTCTATGCCGTTTTCAACGTAGTAAGCCCTGTGCTGGCCGTAATTTACGCCTACGTGGGTATCAAAATTCTTCGAATTAAACCTCCTTTTGACACACAGGAAAAGGAGTCAAACGCATAATCCGGGAGGAATAATGAGTATGCAGGCTAAAAGACGGGCGGATTATCAGCCGCCCGCGTTTACCATTACTGACGTAAAAATGGATGTGCGCTTGCATCCTACCGCAACGCGCGTAACCAGCGAACTTCATGTAAACAGATTGTCTGGACACAGCCGGCACCTTGAGCTGGATGGTGACAAGCTTTCCCTGATCAGCGTAAAACTAAACGGGGCAGAATGTAATGACATTGAGCAGCTTGAAGACAAGCTGATTGTCAAAAATGTACCTGACACGTTTACCCTGACCATCGTCAATGAGATTGACCCGCAAAACAATCAGGCACTGGAAGGCCTTTACCTTTCCCAAAATACCTATTGCACGCAGTGCGAAGCAGAAGGGTTCAGACGCATCACCTATTATCTGGACCGCCCGGATGTACTGGCGACATTTGAAGTTACGTTACATGGTGATAAAGAACAGTATCCAACACTACTGGCCAATGGAAATCCCATCGCACGTGGTAATAACGATGATGGCACGCATTGGGTAACCTGGCAGGATCCGTTTCCTAAGCCAAGCTATCTGTTTGCTATGGTGGCGGGCGATTTTGATCTTCTGGAAGACAGTTATACCACCACAAGCGGCAAGCCTGTAAAGCTTGAATTGTATGTTGATAAAGGTAAGAAGTCCCGCGGGGTCTTTGCCCTGGAATCTTTGAAACGCGCAATGAAGTGGGACGAGGACACATTTGGCCTGGAATACGATCTGGACATTTACATGATTGTAGCGGTTGACTTCTTCAACATGGGGGCAATGGAAAACAAAGGCCTGAATATTTTCAACAGCAAATTTGTGCTTGCTGACCAAAATAGTGCCACGGACGAAGACTTTTTCAATGTTGAGTCGGTTATCGCCCATGAATATTTTCATAACTGGACCGGTAACCGTGTAACGTGCCGTGACTGGTTTCAGTTAAGCCTGAAGGAAGGCCTGACGGTATTCAGAGACCAGCAGTTCAGCGCCGACATGACCAGTGAGTTGAGCAACCGAATCAAACACGTCCGGGTGATGCGTGAACATCAATTTGCCGAAGACGCCAGCGCGATGAGTCATCCGATTCGTCCCGAAGAAGTCATTGAAATGAATAACTTCTATACGGTAACGGTATATGACAAAGGTGCTGAAGTTATTCGGATGTTCCACACGTTGCTGGGCGAAGAGGGCTTCAGGAAGGGGATGGATGAATACTTCCGCCGCCATGATGGTCAGGCAGTAACCTGCGATGATTTTGTGGCGGCTATGCAAACAGCCACAGACCTTGATTTATCACATTTTGCCCAATGGTATTCGCAATCAGGCACGCCCGTTATCACATTAACGTCAGTGTATGATGAAGAAAAACAGGTTATGGATATAACTGTTGCCCAACATACTCCTGCTACGGCAGACCAGTCGACCAAAGTGCCGCTGTTTATTCCAGTCGCGTTCGATTGCATCGATAAGGACGGAAATCATTACACTGATGAAGATGGCAAAATAAAGGATGGCATCTTACTGCTGGATGCGCCATCAACCACGCTGCACTTTACCGGCGTTTCATCACCATTAATTCCTGTCGTACTGGGTAATTTTTCAGCGCCAGCGAAAGTTAACAACACGCTGACTGTTGAACAAATGTTACAGGTGTTCAGATACGCAAATGACCCGTTCAATCGGTGGGATGCCATGCAATCTGTGTATAACTGGTGCATAGGCGAATTCGAAAAGGGGCAGGGCGCAGACATTGATGCTTCTGTATGGAATGCATTGAATGCGGTTATTAACGATGAAGCAGAAAATCATGAGCTGTTAGGTGAGTGCCTGGTAATTCCGACCTTCGAGACATTATGTCAGACACGCCAGCACGTAGAACCGAACCGCTTAAACGCAGCACGCACAGCGTTTTGCGTTGCATTTTCAGAAAAGCTGGCCCCAGCCCTGAAGCAAATATTGGATGCAATCCAGACGAAACAGTATCAATACGACCAGCGCTCGGTAAACGCCAGACGCTGTAAAAATGTAGTACTGAACCATCTGGCACGCACCGACCATGGCGAGTCGCTGGTCAGGCAACAGTATGAAAATGCTGACAACATGACTGATACGCTGGGTGCGCTAAAAGCGGCGCAGGGTGCATTACCAGATGTATTTGAGGAGTTGATGCAGAAATTTGAATCACAATGGAATGTTGATCCTCTGGTACTGGACAAATGGTTTGGTTTGCACGCAACAACGGAAAGAGAAGATATCCTCAGTCAGTTGTCGCTGCTCAAACAACATCCTCAATTCACAATTAACAATCCAAACCGCGTGCGGGCAGTAATGGGCAGTTTTGCTTTTTTCAATACTGCAGGTTTTCACCGGGCTGATGGCGCAGGGTATAAATACGTCACTGATTACCTGTTGGAATTGGATGCCGTGAACCCGCAGGTGGCTGCCAGAGTCATAACGCCCCTTACTCAATGGCACAATTATGCGCCTGAATATCAGTCGTTGATGAAAGCCCAGCTTAATCGTTTACTCGGCCACAAAGGGCTTAGTCGCGATATGTTCGAGAAAGTCTCAAAAAGTCTTGCCTATGAGACATCGGGTGAGCACGCATAACTACTATTTTTTCTCCCTGGCTGCGGATTATCAGGAATGTGAAAAGCTGTACCGCGGCCCGGGCGTTAATATCGTCCTCACTGCAGAAAGCGGGCACCGTGTCCAGGTGCCTTGTCACTCCCTTCGTCCCTTCGTAACATCCTCTGGCATTCGCGGCCGTTTTCGGTTGACGGTAAACGAGGCTAACAAGCTTATTCGTTTTGAAAAAATTAGTTGACCGTTCTTTATAATACTTTTCAGACGTTTGCCTGTCTCTTTCTCCTAAACCTCTCTCGTAATCAAATTGTTAACTGGTACGATTAGTTCTTGCGATTCGTTGAAAATGATGTAATGATTTTGTTAATCGTTATGGTAGGTTAACCTTTCAGCGCCACCACAACGTCAACTTGGGAGAATAAAAACTATGACAACAAGGTTACGCGCATTTAAAAAGTCACCTGTCGCGGCTGGCGTAATTGCTCTGTTAGGCATTGCAGCAGTGCCTGCACAGGCTGCGAGCTGGCAGATTGGCGATGCGAGTGTCACACTCGATTCAACGTTTACGTTGGCCACGAGTATTCGTGTAGAAGACAGGGATTACAGTCTAATTGGTAACAGCAACCATCCTCAGTTTAACTGGTCAGGATATAACGCTGCTAGCAATGTAATATACCCAAGTGCCGACGTGTGGGCACTTTCAGGCGATGGTTCCTATTCAACTAACGGCGATCTGGGCAATCTGGCCCATGATCCGGGCGAAGCTTTTTCAACGCAAATCGCCGGAAGCCATGAGCTGGATGTTAATTTTGGCGATTATGGCTTTTTTGCCCGTGGTTTCTGGTTTTACGATTTTGAACAAACCAGCGGTCGTACTGCTAACGAAAATCTCATAACCGGCAAACCTCAGGATTTATGTAAGGACCCCGAAGCGGAAGACCTGCTTTGTTCAGACATTCGTTTACTTGATGCATTCTTCTATGGCGACTGGTGGGTAGGTGACAAGCCACTGACTGTTCGTGTTGGCCAGCAGGTAATAAGCTGGGGTGAAAGTACCTTTATCCAACATGGTATCAATACCACCAATCCGGTAGATGTAACACGTGCTCGTGCACCTGGAGCGGAACTTAAAGAAGTATTTATTCCGGTCGGCATGGTTTACGCTTCATTGGGATTAACACCGAATGTAAGTATTTCTGGTTACTATCAATATGAGTGGGAGCGCAGCTGGTTGCCTGTTGCAGGAAGCTATTTTGCGACCAATGATTTTGCCGGAGAAGGCGGTCAGTTTAATAATATCCAGCTTGGCTTTAGCGGTAACCCTGACATCAATCTTGAAACCTTGCTGACGCAATTAAATCAGCTTGGCGCAGCCCTAAACAATGGTGCGGACCCTGCACAGATTTCGCAGGCTTACCTGGCTTATCCCACAAAAGTTGCTGTTCGCGGCTACTCTGATCAAGCGCATTATGATGCAGACGATCAGGGTCAGTACGGCGTCCGTTTTACCTGGTTTGCCGAAGCCCTGAACGAAACAGAATTCAGTTTCTATCATATTAACTATCACAGTCAGCGTCCGCTTATTTCCGGTGTGACTTCTGACTTCACACAAGAAGGTATTGCGCAGGATATCGCCTTTATTCAGCAAAATACCATCACGCGTGACAATATTACCGAGCTGGGTGCATTCACCGAGTCACGTTTCTTCTACCCTGAAGATATTAAACTGTACGGTCTAAGCTTTAATACCAACATTGGTACTACAGCCCTTGCCGGTGAATTTGCTTACCGTCAGGATGAGCCGCTACAGATTGATGACGTTGAACTGCTTTATATGGGTATGCCTGAGCAATTGGCAAACGCAGGGCTGCGGCCGGATTTAGCAGGTATCTCGCAACTGAATAATATCGGTCGTGATGTAGGCCCGGGTGAAACCGCACAAGGCTTTGTGTTTTCAGACACCTGGCAGGCGCAGTTTACCGTGTCACACGTCTTTGGTCCGATGCTGGGCAGTGACAACTTTGTACTGTTGGGCGAAGCGGGTTATGTCGACGTGATGGACTTCCCGGATCCGAATGTCATTCGTCTGAATGCACCAGGTACTGCCAGAACGCCTTCGCTTGAACCGACTGAAAGTGGCAACCCCCGTACTGGTTTGCACGAAGGTTTGTCTGATGGACCGGAAGAAAACCCGTTTGCTACAGATTCGGCATGGGGTTATCGACTACTGGCTGTGGCTGACTACAACAACATCATGGCAGGTGTAAATTTGCGTGCCCGTGCTACATTCTCGCACGATGTTGACGGAACGACACCCGATCCACTGTTCTTATTTATAGAGGACAGAAAGTCAGCCAACCTTTCACTGACATTCGACTACCTGAACAGATGGTCAGCAACAGCATCCTACAACACCTTCTTCGGCGGTGTGGGAACCACTAATCAGCTGTCTGATCGTGACTTTGTATCATTCAATATCAAGTACGCAATTTAAGGGGCGCTTACTATGATTAGAAAATTAGGTTTTATTGCAGCAGCAGTTTCTCTGTCGCTGGCCAGTGCCAACGTCATGGCAAAGGTGTCACAGGAAGAGGCTGACAAGCTGGGCAACGCGTTAACTCCGCTTGGTGGAGAAAAAGCCGCCAATGCTGACGGCAGCATTCCTGCTTGGTCAGGCGGTATTACAGAGGCACCTTCTGGTTTTGAAGTGGGCGATTACCATCCAGACCCATTTGAAGGAGACGAAGTCAAATTCACGATTACTGCAAAAAATTACAAAGAGTATGCGGAGTTTTTATCAGAAGGTCAGAAAAAGCTGTTTGAAGCGTATCCTGACACCTTTGAGATGCCCGTTTATGAAACGCGTCGCTCAGCGTCAAACCCTCAGTCTGTCTACAAGGCAACGAAAGAGAATGCAACGCGCGCTGAGTTGATTGAAGGTGGTAATGGCCTAAAAGGGGCGGTAATGGGCATCCCATTCCCGGTACCTCAGAATGGTCTTGAAGCTATCTGGAATCACATTTTGCGCTATCGTGGTGAAGCCGTTCAGCGTTATGGCGGCCAGGCTGCGGTAACATCATCGGGCGACTACAACGTTATTGGTTTCGATGAGCAGCTGTTAATCAAATATGCTCAGCCGGAGATGACGCCAGAGAAGCTGCTGGAAGATAATATACTGTTTATGTTTAAGCAAAAAGTGACCAAGCCAGCGCGTCTGGCGGGTACAGCACTGTTGGTACATGAAACCGTGGACCAGATAAAAGAGCCTCGTCGCGCATGGACCTACAACACTGGTCAGCGCCGTGTGAGAGCCGCGCCTAACATTGCTTATGATACACCGGGAACAGCGGCTGATGGCCTGAGAACTACCGATGATTTTGATATGTTCAACGGCTCGCCTAATCGCTATAACTGGGAATTAAAAGGCAAGAAAGAAATGTATGTTGCTTATAACAACTACAAGTTGCACAGCAACGATGTTTCTTATTCAGATATCCTGACGCCTAACCATATTAACCCTGATTTAACCCGTTGGGAAAAGCACCGGGTGTGGGTTGTTGAAGCAACACTGAAAGACGGCTTCCGTCACGTGTACCAAAAGCGTGTTTTCTTTATCGACGAAGACAGCTGGCAGATTCAGGTTGCAGATATGTATGACAACCGCGGTGAGTTATATCGTGTAGCGTTTGCCTATGGCGTTAACTACTACGATGTGCCCACTCAATGGTCGACGCTGGATGTTTATCATGACTTGAACTCTCGTCGTTACCTGGCCATTGGTCTGGATAACGAAGAGCAAATTTATGATTTCTCAATTCGTCCACGTGATGTTGAATTCACGCCACAAGCCCTTCGTCGCGAAGGCATGCGTTAAAACCTTATAAAGCAACCGCGCCGGCGGTTGCTTTTTCACTTCTATATCAGGAAGTTTCTCCTATGAAAAAACCACTGGCAGCATTTGCTGCATTGGCATTCAGTACTGCTATTTTCGCTCAGGGTGCGTATCAGGCGCCACTCGTAGAGCAGTCGTTGTTACTTGATATAACGGCAGATGAGCAGATTGTCATGGTGGGTGAGCGCGGTCATATCTTGCTCTCCTCTGATGGCGAAACCTACACACAAGCTACTGTTCCCACTACCGCAACACTGACAGCGGTCGCAACAATTGATGATCATATTTGGGCGGCAGGTCATGATGCGACAATTATTCATTCTGCGGATAACGGTGAAACCTGGGAAGTTCAATTCGAGTCGCCAGACAAACAACGCCCGTTCCTGGATATCGTGTTTTTTGACAAACAGCACGGCATTGCAGTTGGTGCATATGGCATGTTTTTCAGAACGAAAGATGGCGGCGCAAGCTGGAACGCCGAACTTCATGCTGCGCTTCTTGACCCTTATGACAGAGAATATCTTGAGCAGGTTAAAGAAGAAGACCCGGATTTTTATGAGCAGGAACTTAACTCTATTCTTCCTCACATCAACAGAGTTACGCAGGTTGGTGATAAACTTTATCTTGCAGGCGAGGCCGGAACGTTAGCGCATAGCAATGACTTTGGCCAAAGCTGGCAGCGATTCGAGGTTGATTACACCGGTTCGTTCTTCGATATAAAGCCGTTAGACGATTCGACTCTGCTGACGGTAGGTCTGCGGGGCAATATCTTCGTAATGCGGGATAATGAAACCTGGGAATATGTAAAAACATGCTCAACCAGTACGCTGAATTCTATATATCTTAAGAACGCTCAGACGGTTTATGCGTTGGGTAATAATGGCATGGTCGTTTCATTGTCAAGGCCGTTACCCGTCAGTGAACATGATCCGTACGCAAACCCTGCAGACTGCAAACCTGCCAAAGGCGTGTCTGTCAGACAAGTGGCCAATAAGGCTGCGATCGTCAATGCAGAAGCGTTTAATGATAAAATCATTGCTGTTACCGCTAATGGTATCGAACAATTAAATTTACAATAAGAAGCTGTTATGTCGGGTATTACCAACTTTTTTGAAAGGCTGATATTTTCTAACCGAATCATTGTTATCGCCTTATTCGCCATCGCTACGCTATTTTTGGGGTATCAATCCACTCAAATCCGTCTGGATGCCGGTTTTGAGAAGAACATCCCCCTCAATCACGAATATATGCAAACGTATATGCAGCACCGAAAAGATTTCGGTGGTGCCAACAGCGTGTATGTTTCAGTGTGTGATAAAACGGGAAACATTTTTAACCCTGAGTTCTTCGATACACTTAAAAATGTGCATGACCAGCTGTTTTTCATCAATGGTGTAGACCGTTCGTTGGTAGTTTCGCTGTTTTCACCCTCAACCCGATTTACTGAAATTGTTGAAGGTGGCTTTGCCGGCGGCCCGGTTATCCCAGCCGATTTTGATGCTAAAAACCCGGCAGCACTGGAAAAAGTCGCAGCGAACATTGAGAAAGCCAATATTGTAGGCCGTCAGGTATCAAATGATTACAGCTGTGCGATGGTGACGGCCCAATTGCTGGAACTTGACCCTGAAACTGGTGAGCCACTTGATACACTTGCCCTGGCAGGCCAGTTAGAAGAAAAGCTGCGCGGGCAGTTCGAGAATGACCGGATTTCTGTTCATGTCATCGGTTTTGCCAAAATGATTGGTGATGTGGCAGACGGTGCTAAGGATGTGGTGCTGTTTTTCGCTATTGCTTTGGCTATTACCGCGATTATGGTCTACTTCTTCTCCCGCAGTATCATGCTGACAGTGTTACCTCTGGCCTGTTCCTTTATCGCGGTGGTGTGGCAAATGGGTCTGTTGTCAGTGCTGGGCTTTGGCATTGACCCTATGTCTATTCTGGTACCTTTCCTGGTCTTTGCTATCGGCGTCTCTCACGGGGTGCAGATGATCAATGCCGTCGAGAAAAAAGCGGTCGGTGGAGCGGGGGCTAAACATGCAGCAATGTTTGCCTTCAGAAGCCTGCTGATTCCCGGTGGTATCGCACTGTTATCAGACACCGTCGGATTTATGACCCTGCTGGTGATTGACATTGGTATAATCAGAGAGCTCGCCATCACCGCCAGTATTGGTGTGGCAGTGATCATTCTGACAAACCTGATTTTGCTGCCAGTACTTATGAGCTACCTGAAGCTTGATCATAAGTATGTAGCCAAGTTTGAAGGAAAAGAAGCACATTCGCTACGCTTCTGGCAATTCGTTTCCAAGTGCTCACACAAAAAAGCGGCATACAGTATTCTTGTTATTACCGCGCTGCTGTTGGTCTTTGGCTTGTATCAGTCGCAGCAGATGAAAATTGGTGATTTGCATGCCGGTGCGCCTGCGCTGCATGAATCCTCAAGATACAATCAGGATACCTTCCTTATTACCGATAAATATGAAGTTACCGTTGATTATTTGTCTGTATTGGTGGAAACCAGCGGCGATGCGTGTACCAGTTATGATGTCATGCGCTCAATCGATGATTTTCAGTGGAAAATGGAAAACGTACCGGGTGTGCAGTCTGCCGCTTCACTGGCGTCTATCGCCAAGGTGGTCAATGCGGGGTACAACGAAGGAAACGTGAAATGGCAGGTTCTGCCGCGTAACCAGCAAACACTGGTTCAGGCAATAGCCAGAGTGCCTACATCTTCAGGTCTGCTCAATGGTGACTGTTCTGTTATGCCTGTGATTTTATTTATGCAGGATCATAAAGCAGAAACCATTACACGTGTGGTTGATGCGGTAAAAGAATATCGCGAGCAGTATGAAACAGATGATTTGAAGTTCAGTCTGGCATCTGGTCCGGTGGGTGTAATGGCTGCCACAAACGAGGCGGTTAAGTCGGCGCAGTTGCCAATGATGGGATATGTTTTCGGCGCGGTCATCCTGTTATGCCTGCTATCGTTCCGGTCATTACGATCGACATTGTCTGTTGTCATTCCTTTGTATGTGGTTTCTGTATTGGCCCAGGCGCTGATGACCTACCTGGAAATCGGGCTGACCGTATCTACACTGCCGGTTATCGCATTGGGTGTTGGTATTGGCGTGGACTATGGTATTTACATTCTGTCGACCATGAATTACCGGCTTAAACAGGGCGACAGTGTGCAGCAAGCTTACCTGTCTGCATTACGAGAGCGTGGCAGCGCGGTACTCTTCACCGGTATTACGCTGGCCGTAGGTGTTAGTACCTGGGTATTTTCCTCGCTGAAGTTTCAGATGGATATGGGGATCCTGCTAACGTTTATGTTCCTGGTGAACATGTTAGGCGCGATCATCGTATTACCGGCACTGGCCAGGGTGCTTTGGTTTAAGCGTAACGAAGACTAGACACCTGAAAGCAAAATTATTTTTGCATAGGTAAGCACTTTTAAGGCCCGTTAGGGCCTTTTTTATAGGTGTTTCGTGCATACTTATCTATGCTGTTAATTTAACGTTAAAACAGGTCTTTCAATGCGCGCTTGTTTTAGCGAAAATGGTCAAGGTTTTTCCGCACTTACGACAAACTTAAGGTTTATACATGACAGTCACCACCAAGCGACACTCTGTACTTCTTGATAACGTTTTTTCGCTGATAGATAAAAAGGTGGATGCGAACCAACAGGCGCTGGTGAAACAGTTCGGTCAGCTTCTATATAAAAATATATCCAACGAAGATCTGGAGCACCGTAACGACAGCGACCTCTATGGCGCCACACTCAGTCTTTGGAATATTCTCTACGATTTCGATGAGAGTAAACCCTACATAAAAGTTTTTAACCCTGAAATCGCAAAACATGGCTGGCACTCCAGCCACACTATCGTTGAGATAGTGGTAAAAGATATGCCGTTTCTGGTTGATTCTGTGCGCATGTCTTTAAATCGCATGGGCATCACTTCTCACTTGCTGTTGCACAGCCCGATTGGACTTAAGCGCGATAAAGACAATCAAATCGTTGAATTTATGGAGCCTGGCACTAATGGCAAGGACACCCAGAAAGAAACGGTGCTGTTTATTGAAATCGATCGCCAGACATCGCGAAAAGAAGTTGAGGCACTGACCAAAGAACTTCATTCGGTTGTCGATGAAGTCTCTCTGGCGGTTAATGATTGGCAGGAAATGGCAAACCAGTTACAGGCGGTAAAGGACGATACCAGTAAGCTGCACTGGCCCACCAGCAAAACCGGTGAGAAAAAAATCAAACAGTTTCTGGACTGGCTGGCTGACCATAACTTCACCATGATGGGTTACCGTTTTTACAATGTGAAGGCGATAGAAGGTGATCACCGTTGGATCCCGGATAATGACAGTAGCCTGGGATTGATGAAAAACTCAATCAGCGAGCGCGAAAGACTCTTATCGAAACTTCCAGCATCTGCTCGTGAAGAAGCATTGAGCGACTCGCCGCTGATGCTGACCAAAACTAATACCCGTTCTCGCGTACATCGTCCGGCTTATATGGACTACGTTGGGATTAAAGTTTACAACAAGAGTGGCCAGGTGGTCGGTGAGCACCGCTTCCTGGGGCTTTATTCGGCATCATTTTACAATGCCAGCGTTACGCAGTTACCTATTTTACGTGAGAAAATTCAGGAAATTTGCGACCTGAGCGGGTTTGAACCTGGTACGCATGCCTACAAAGCATTTGTAAATATAGTAGAAACCTATCCCAGAGATGAATTGCTGCAAACGCCTTCTGAAGAATTGAAGCAAATCGTAATGGGTATTTTCCAGATGCAGGAGCGGGGTATTACGCGCCTGTTCATCCGCAAGGATATCTTCGGGCGCTTCTTCTCGTGCATGGTGTTTGTCCCCAGAGAACGCTACAACACACAACTTCGAAAAGAGACGCAGGCGCTACTTAAAGAATCTCTTGGTGCTACTGAAGAAGTTGAATTTACTACATTCTTCTCAGAGTCTGTTTATGCCAGAACCCACTACATTGCCCGGGTAGAAGACAACAATGCGGAATATGATGTGAAAGAAATTGAACAGAATATTATTGAGCTGACCAAAACCTGGAACGACAGGCTGGCGTCGGCGATCAGTCAGGCCCATGGCGAAGCGACCGGTAAGGCGCTCGAGCGTAAATACAACAATGCGTTTAGTCGCAGTTATATGGAGCAAAATCTGCCCAGCGCAGCGCTGGTTGATATCGGTAAACTCGAGTCGCTGAATGACGAGCATAAACTGGACATGTTGTTCTATCGTCCACAGGAAGAAGGCAAAGATAGCGACATCGTTAAGCTGAAACTGTTTCATAAAGCAGAGCCTATCCATTTGTCAGATGTCCTGCCGATGCTGGAAAATTTCGGGCTTCGTGTAATTGATGAAAGCCCGTTCAAAATAACCTGCTCAGAAGGCGAACTGAACTACGTCATGGATTTCACCATGCTGCATAAAGCGGGTGACAAGCTTGACATGGAAAAGGCACAAAGCCTGTTTCAGAATGCCTTTGCCAAAGTCTGGTCTAAGCTGCTGGAAGACGACGCGTTTAACCGCCTGGTACTAGGAGCCGGACTAACCGGCCGTAAAGTTACCATTTTACGAGCATATGCAAAGTATATGCGTCAGACCGGCAGCTCATTCAGCCGTGATTATATTGCCAATACGCTTTCTAATTATCCGCAGATAGCCAAGCATCTTGTCACGTATTTCGAGCTTCGTTACAACCCGAACAAAAGACGCACCAAAAAGCGCGAAGAGACAGTACTGAACGAAATTAAGTCGCAGCTGGATAACGTTGGCAACCTGGATGACGACCGTATTATTCGTCGTTATCTGGATATGATGCAGGCAACCTTACGTACCAACTTCTACCAGAATGATGAAAACGGCAACGAGAAGCCTTATGTATCATTTAAAATGGCGCCGGAAAAAATCCCGGAGATGCCATTACCACTGCCCAAATTTGAGATATTTGTCTACTCACCCAAGGTTGAAGGGGTCCACCTTCGCGGCGGCAAAGTCGCGCGTGGTGGACTGCGCTGGTCAGATCGTCAGGAGGATTTCCGTACTGAAATCCTGGGTCTGGTTAAAGCGCAGCAAGTTAAAAATACCGTTATCGTACCGGTCGGCGCGAAAGGCGGCTTTGTGTGTAAAGATTTACCCGCCGGTGCCAGTCGCGAAGTAATACAGGCGGAAGGTCAGGCGTGTTATCGCACGTTTATACGAAGCCTGCTGGATATCACAGACAACATTGTAAATGGTGAAATTGTTCCGCCAGAACAAGTGGTCCGTTTGGATGATGACGACCCGTATCTCGTCGTTGCGGCAGATAAGGGCACGGCAACATTTTCTGATATCGCCAATGGCATTTCTGATGAATATAACTTCTGGCTGGGCGATGCGTTCGCATCGGGTGGCAGTATTGGTTATGACCATAAGAAAATGGGCATTACCGCCCGTGGTGCCTGGGAATCTGTAAAGCGGCACTTCCGTGAAATAGGCATTGATTGCCAGACAACTGAGTTCAGCTGTGTGGGAATCGGTGATATGGCCGGCGATGTATTTGGTAACGGCATGCTGCTGTCAAAACACACCAAACTCATTGCCGCGTTTAACCATCTGCATATTTTCTTCGACCCTGAGCCGGATGTAGCAAAAAGTTATGAAGAGCGTCAGCGCTTGTTTGAAAACCCGCGGCTATCCTGGGATGACTACAATAAAGAGTTGATCTCAAAAGGTGGTGGTGTATTTAGCCGTGCTAATAAGTCTATCAAGCTTACGCCTGAGATGAAAAAGTGTCTTGGTACCCGCCAGATGACGATGACACCCAATGAACTGATTCACAACATCCTGAAAATGCCTGTCGATCTTATCTGGAATGGTGGCATTGGCACGTATGTGAAAAGTAAAAAAGAATCTCATGCAGAAGTGGGAGATCGCGCAAACGATGACCTGCGGGTAAACGGGCGCGATGTTCAGGCTAAGATTGTGGGCGAGGGCGGTAACCTGGGACTGACTCAGCTTGGTCGTATTGAGTACGCCGCAAATGGTGGCAGAGTGAACACCGACTTTATTGATAATGTTGGTGGTGTTGACTGTTCAGATAACGAAGTCAACATTAAGATTCTGCTGAATAGTCTGGTTAACAACGGCGACCTCACCACCAAGCAGCGTAATAATCTGTTATATGAAATGACCGATGATGTTGCGCAATTGGTACTGGAAGATTGTTACCGCCAGACACAATCTATATCGATTACCGAGCGTGCGGGTAACTCTGCACTTAAAGAGCAATTGCGCTTTATCCACGGTCTTGAGCGTGAAGGACGCCTAAACCGCGAGCTGGAATTTATCCCATCCGATGATGAGATTTCTGATCGCGTAGCCGAAGATAAAGGTCTGACACGTCCTGAGCTCAGTGTGTTAATTGCTTATGGAAAAATGGTCTTAAAAGACGAATTGAATATACCGGCTATTACCGAAAACCCCTATCACGAGAAGCTGCTTGTGGAGGCGTTTCCTTCGGTTCTGCGGGATAAATTCAAGGCACAGATGGAACAACATCCACTGCGCGGTGAGATTATCGCCACCAAGCTGACCAACAATATGCTCAACGACATGGGGCTTAATTTTGTGTTCCGCATGCAGGAAGAAACCGGCGCCACGGTGGATGAAATTGCGGATGCATACAGCATCGTGAAAGGTATTTTTGATATCGGACCGTTGTGGCGTCGCATTGAGCAACTCGATACAGCCATTGATGCTGACTTGCAGTTGAAGATGCTTGAAGAAGCTCGCCGAATCATGCGTCGCACTGCGCGCTGGTATATTCGTCATGGCAATAAGTCATTGGGCATTCAGGAAGCCATTGATGCGTACCGTGGTACCTGTGAGGATCTGCGCAAGAACCTTGAGCAATACCTGGTTGAAGATGAATTTGCTATGCTGAATAAGCACACCGATTCGCTGACCAAGAAAGGCGTGCCAGACGATATTGCTTATCAGGTGGCAAGTTTCTCTAATCTCTTCTCAAGTTTGGATATTGCTCAGATAGATGAGGCAGACGATCACGATACATCAGTGATCGCCAAGCTTTACTTCCAGTTAGGTAATCAGCTTGAGCTTCACTGGTTCCTGGACCAGATAAATAATCAGGCGGTTAGTAACCACTGGCAGGCACTGGCTCGTGCCTCTTATCGTGAAGAACTCGACTGGCAGCAACGTTCAATTACTGCAAACCTGCTGCAAAGCAGGCCGGACGCGACTGATGCTGAGAATATTCTGTCTAACTGGATGGATAATAATCAGGCGTTACTTAAGCGTTGGTATCACATGATGTCAGAGTTTAAGACCAGCTCTGCACACGACTTTGCGAAGTTTTCAGTGGCATTACGTGAATTGATGCTTTTAAGCGTGAAGTCTAACCATTAGAATAGCGCTATTCGACGAAACAAAGCCCTGTCTGACAGGGCTTTTTTATAGCTTATAGTGATATGCTGACCATTGCCCAAAACCTGCTTCTTAAATGCGACCCCGAAAAAAGTCATGATTTTGCCCTAAAATGGCTCAAACGTACCCAGCACACGCCCGCGAAATGGTTGTACAGCCAGCCTGTTGTGGAAAAACCGGTAACCGTTGCGGGAGTGACATTCCCCAATCCGGTTGGGTTAGCGGCAGGTCTGGATAAAAACGGTGATTGCATTGATGCCTTTGCAGCAATGGGCTTTGGCTTTATTGAAATAGGTACCGTTACCCCACGTCCGCAAACAGGAAACCCGAAGCCGCGTATTTTTCGCATTGAGGAAAAGCAAGCGATTATTAATCGAATGGGCTTTAATAATAAAGGGGTTGATTATCTGGTTGAGAACGTTAAAAAGGCCAAATTCAAAGGCGTTATTGGTATTAATATTGGAAAAAATAAAGATACCGAAGAGGCTAAGGCGCTGGATGATTATCTGATTTGCCTGAATAAGGTGTACCCTTATGCCAGTTATATTACCGTCAATATTTCCTCACCGAATACTCCCGGACTGCGCAATCTGCAGTATGGCGATGCATTAGATGCCTTATTGGAAGGCCTGAAAGCGGCCCAGCAAAAACTGACTGAAACGCACGGGCGCTATGTTCCGTTATTTATCAAAATTGCGCCAGACCTGTCTGACGAAGAAATAGACAGCATTGCCGCATCGCTGCTAAAAGCCAAAATGGATGGTGTCATTGCCACCAACACCACGCTTAGCCGGGATGCGGTGGAAGGTCTGGAACATGCTGAAGAGGCCGGAGGATTAAGCGGTGCGGTGTTAACGCAACAGGCAGAACGGGTGACACAGCGATTATCTGAGGCGTTAGGCAGAGAAATCCCGATTATTGGCGTCGGTGGTATCGATAGTGCCAAGGCGGCGCAGGACAGACTCAATGCCGGTGCGTCGCTAGTACAGGTCTATTCTGCATTTATTTATCAGGGTCCTTCATTGATAAAGTCAATCGCCCGCGCAATCTAGTTTACAGCCGGCTCAGGCCGGCGAGGCATCAATATGAACACCATTTTAGTTACAACCAGTCGTGGACTGGATGAATTGCTTCGAGAAGAAATCAGTACACTTTGCCCGGGGGTTGAAATAAAGATGTCCCCCGGCGCACTAAGTTTTTCCGGGACACTCGAACAGGCCTATACATTATGTTTATGGTCACGCCTGGCCAATCGCGTAATCTGGGTGTTGAACACTGGAAAATGTGATTCCGCAGACGATTTATACGCCATCGCTGATGGTATTGACTGGCCGCAGCATCTTCGCGCCACAGACAGTCTGAGTGTGCTTTTTTCCGGCACAAACAGAGCCATCAACAATACTCAGTTTGGTGCGGTAAAAATTAAAGATGCGATTGTCGATCAGTTTATGCAGGAAGGCACACAGCGTCCCTCGGTGGAACGCCGACAGCCGGACTTGCCCGTTTATGCAAAATGTCAGCGTGAACAGATCACCCTGGGCATTGACTTAAGCGGTAATAGCCTGCATCAACGTGCTTACCGGCAGCAAACTGGTGATGCCCCGCTTAAAGAGCATATTGCCTGCGCCATGCTAATGCGTTCAGGTTGGACGAACGAGATGAACAAACCGTTGGCTGATATGATGTGCGGTTCAGGTACCGTTGCTATTGAAGCAGCCTACATGGC
>CAZOYR010000015.1:0-9523 GCA_964584105.1 uncultured Alteromonas sp. | reverse complement strand
AAAGCTGCGCCACCAGAGAAGGAAAAAGGCTATCTGGTATCCAATCCTCCATACGGTGAACGGCTTGGGGAACTCACTGATCTGCTGCCATTGTTTTCACAATGGGGTAAGCAGTTAAAGACGGCATGGAAAGGCTGGCATGTAACATTACTTTCAAGCAACCGGGATCTGCTGCGCGTGCTGAAACTGCGTGCGGCAAAAGATTATGCCATGAATAACGGCAAACTGGAGTGCCGGTTAGTCAATTATCGTCTCGATGAACTAAACTGCGAGCAATTTTCTGACGATGCTGAAAACCATGAATTTGCCAACCGGCTGCGTAAAAATCTGAAGAAAATGAAAAGCTGGGTCAAACAGCAGGATACGAACTGCTATCGTATTTATGACGCTGATTTGCCAGATTACAATGTGGCCATCGATCGCTATGACGACTGGCTGGTTGTACAGGAATACGCGCCGCCCAAAGATATTGACGAAAATAAAGCCCGTCGCCGACTCCAGGAAGTGCTTTTGCACTTACCGGCGGTCACGGGCGTGCCGTCTTCTAACATTTCTTTGAAAGTCAGAACCCGCCAGAAGGGGACTTCTCAGTATGAGAAGATGGACCAGAAAGGAGTAAAAAAAGTCATCTACGAAAATGGCGCGCGCTTATTGGTTAATTTAACTGATTATCTGGACACAGGCCTGTTTCTGGATCACCGCGAAACCCGGCAGCTAATAAAAAAGCTGTCACAGGATAAAGATGTATTAAATTTATTCTCTTACACCGGTAGTGTATCTGTCGCCGCTGCGCTGGGTAAGGCGAGGTCTGTGTGCACAGTAGATATGTCTAATACCTACCTGGACTGGGCGAGAGAGAATTTTCGCTTAAATAAACTGGGTGGACCCTATGCGTTTATCCAGGCTGATTGTACACAATGGCTTGCAACTCACACTGCAAAATACGATCTGATTTTTATCGATCCGCCTTCTTTCTCAAATTCAAAGCGAATGCAGGCGACCTGGGATGTCCAGCGCGATCATGTTGCCATTTTGCAGGATGCGAATAAGTGTCTTAATGACGGCGGTACTATCGTCTTTTCCAACAATAAACGTGGCTTTAAACTGGATAAACAGGCTATCAGCGACATGGGGCTGAGCTGCGAAGACATTAGTGCGCAAACGATTCCCGGCGATTTTGCACGCCATCCGAATATTCATAAATGCTGGATAATAAAAAAATGCTAATCGAACTATATACAGCACCTGCCTGCTCGTTATGCCAAAAAGCATTAACCATGATCCGCAGTATGGATACGCCGCCTCAGGTGACGTTGGTTAATGTCCGAGACGACACCACCTTGTACCATCAGTACGGTGCTCGTATACCGGTACTAAAGCGCACAGATACACAGCAAGAGCTGGGCTGGCCGTTTGATCAGCAGGCATTGAAAAGGTTTCTTGAATGAGCATTTTGCAACTTAAAAATATCACTGTCATCTATGGCAATCCACCGCTGCTCAATGGCGTAGAGTTAGTTGTTCAACCCGGTGAACGCGTGTGCCTTGTGGGCCGCAATGGTAGTGGCAAATCCACGCTGATGAAAGTGATTGCCGGTGATATCATGGCTGATGATGGTCAGCGCATCATTGATAATAAAACCGTGGTCGCGCGACTGGAGCAGGACCCGCCGCAGACCACAGATGTGACATTATATGACTATGTGGCAGAGGGGCTTGCCGACATTGGTCAGGTACTGAAAGATTACTATCACCTGACCCGGCTTATCACCGACGATCCCAGCGATAAAAATCTGCTTCGTCTTGAAAAGCTTCAGTCAGAGATTGATGCCCGGGATGCCTGGCAGATTGAGCAGCAAATAGCCCAGACACTAACCATGCTTAAACTGGATCCTGACATCTCGCTGACCACCCTGTCAGGCGGTTGGCGAAGAAAAGCCGCACTGGCAAGAGCACTTGTTCGTTCGCCTGATTTGCTGTTATTGGACGAACCGACCAACCACCTTGATATCGAAATGATCCGCTGGCTGGAACAAAGCCTCGTGAACTTTCAGGGTGCGATTGTTTTTGTCAGTCACGATCGGGCGTTTATCCGCAATATGGCAACGCGAATTGTGGATTTGGATCGCGGAACATTAACCAGTTATCCGGGCGAATACGACAGCTACCTGGAAAAGAAGCAGGAAGATCTTGAAGTAGAGGCTACGCATAACGCAGAGTTTGATAAAAAACTGGCGCAGGAAGAAACCTGGATTAGACAGGGGATAAAGGCCAGACGGACCCGGAATGAGGGACGCGTCAGGGCGCTGAAAAAACTACGGGACGAACGAAAATCCCGGCGTGAACTTCAGGGCAATGTTGTTGCCGCCCAGCATCAGGGAGTACGCTCCGGTAAGATGGTATTTGAGGTGAGAAATCTGTCTTATCAGATTGAAGATAAAACCATTGTTACTGATCTTGACTTAAATGTGTTGCGGGGGGATAAGATAGCCCTTGTCGGTCCCAACGGCAGTGGAAAAACCACGCTAATCAAACTGTTACTGGGCCAGCTCGCACCTGATAACGGTCAGGTGCGACAGGGGACCAATCTTGAGGTGGCCTACTTTGACCAGCATCGGTTTGGGCTTGATCTGGAAAAATCCGTCATTGACGCTGTCGGTGATGGCAAACGAGATTTGATGGTGAACGGTCATCCGCGCCATGTAATCAGCTACCTGCAGGATTACCTTTTTTCACCAGACCGCGTTAACGCGCCAGTCAAGTCGCTTTCCGGTGGTGAAAAAAACCGGCTGATGCTTGCCAAACTGATGTTAAAGCCCAGCAATGTGCTGGTCCTGGATGAGCCTACTAACGACCTTGATGTAGAAACGCTGGAGATGCTTGAAACGTTATTGTCGTCTTATCAGGGCACTGTTTTGCTGGTTAGTCACGACAGGGAATTTGTTGATAATGTGGCAAGCAGTTGTCTGGTGTTTGAAGGGCACGGGCTGGTCAGAGAATTTGTAGGTGGCTTTTCTGACGTAGAGCAGTGGTATAAAACACAGGAACAGCAGCGAACCGCGCAGAAAAAATCAGTACAAAAACAACAGGCTGATGAAACTAAATCGACATCAGGAAGTTCTAAGGCAAAGTCTTCTGTCAGTAAACCGAAAAAGTTATCATATAAAGACCAGAGGGAACTTGAAACACTGCCTCAACAAATAGAGGCGCTCGAAGATAAGCTTGGTGCGCTTCAGGAAGAAGTAAACTCTCCCGAATTTTTTAAACAGGACAGTGATAACACTGCCAGTACGCTCAAAACGCTGGAAGAAACCGAAGCGGCGTTAACAGAGAAATATGCGCGCTGGGATGAATTAGAAAGCATGCTGGAAGAGACTCAGCAGTAAATAGGATAGTACATGAAATTAAAACAGCTTGCCGCTGCCATGGTAATGGCCACAGGCAGTGTATCGACACTGGCTGCCACTTACGATGTCACCCCTTTACCCGTGACTGATATTGCTAAAAGCAATTTCGGTAAATCTATTGATAACACCGGAGCGATGCTTACTGCCGTTTCACAGGAATTTAGCCCGCGCATAGATGTGGCGCTGCTTGAAGAAAGTGGTTTTTTTGATGCAGTGACCTCGCTGGAAAACCCTGACGATGCAAAGCAAGGCATCTTCACCTCTGTCGATTATCAGATCATTGTCAGCACGTTGCAGAGCAACAATAACCTGGGCAGTATGGTTTATCCGGCGCTGGCGGATTTTCGCTCTTATGTCACCGATACGGTAGATGCAGAGTTGGTTCCCGGCCTTGATACGCTGGTTGAGGGTGAGGATGGCTATACGCAGACTGCAGAGTCAATCGCCAGAGACAGCATCAGCAGAGATTTTATTGTTGGTTCATCCGAGCTGCCTTTTAACCGTGTGCCTATTGTTAATGAAGACGGTGAAGACGATTACATTTATATCAGCGAAGGGCTGGAGCAGGCTTATGCGCAGGTGAACGGGCAGGCAATTCGCTTGCCGCCACCCGATGACCTGTTAAACGGCTATGCTACTGCTTACGCTGTTAACGATGCATTTCAGGTTGCCGGTTTTGGTACGACCGATTTCAGTGACGGTATCAGAGAAGATATCGATGGCTGTTATGATGATGAAATTCGCGGTGATACGCCTTTGGCGCTTTGTCTTAAGAACGTTATTTATCAGCGCCGTTCAAGAGGAGGCTCTATCAGCCTGGTGTATCCGCTGAAAATTTCCTCACAGATCAGACCGGTCATCTGGACCCTGAATGCGTCTGGTGAAATTGTGGATACCACCAGCTTCCCGCTTGTTTTCGAGCCAGAGGGCGATCAGGTAAATGCCTATAACTATGGCCGGGCATATGACATTAATAACAACGGTATCGCTGTGGGCCTGTCTGCGACAGATGAAACGGTAACGCTGGCGCGTTTGGGCGGAAACAATGCCCGTGAACGTGGTGAAGTCGCCGCGGTATTCGCCAACGGGGAAACGACCGAACTACTGAATCGAGACGATAATGCACAAAGCCGCGCATTGTCGATTAATGATCAAAACTGGGTTACCGGTTACGTCACGCGCGAACCAAGCAGTGTGGCCCGTAATTTTCTGTTTGCCTACAATCTGGACACAGAGGAGTCTTTTTATCCGCAGGGCTTCTTTGAAAATGGGCAAACTGAACCCGCCGCCATTAATAATAACAATATTATTGTCGGTGCCTCACAATTTGAGCCGCAAATTTCAGGGCGGGATCCTGAAAACCACGCTTTTATGTATACGGTCGGTGACGAAGAGATAGTGGACCTGAATACGCTAACCAGCTGCGACAGCGAATATTTGCTTGTCGATGCGATTGATATCAACGATAACAACGAAATTATCGCGAATGCCCTGATTCGTCGTCCTGCGCAATATATTGATGGCGAAATTATTCTTGACGAGAATGGCGAACAGGATCTCGAAGATCGCGTTGTTGCTGTTAAGCTTACACCTAATCCGAATGGCGAAATATAAACCTGTGAAGAGGGTGATGCTGGTGATATTGAAGGTGAAAAGTTTGAAAGAAGTGGTGCAGCATTCTCTGTATCTGCGCTGTTAGCATTATTTGGATTTGCTGGTTTCAGACGCTACTTGCGCCGATAATTCTGGTTGCAATTTAACCTAAATATAAGCCCCGCTGGTTACGATTAATCCGCGGGGCTTTTTTATGTCGCTCATTATTTATACATTTGAAAAATAATTTAACTAGCTTTCATTTGCTTATTATCTGTCAAGAGAATTTTTTGTGAAATTTACTTGAACCTTCGGCGCCAAGTGACTATCACAATAAGGTACGCATTCAAAAACAGCACTCGTCGACCAAAAAGCTTAGGAGTGACTGCATTGATTGTGTGCATAATCTGACAAAAGAGGCTAATCAATGAAACGACAAAAAAGAGACAAATTGACTCGCGCCCATGCGAAAGGGTATCAGGCTGGTATCAGCGGTCGCTCAAAAGAAAACTGTCCATTTCAATCGTTTGATACACGTTCACATTGGCTGGGAGGATGGCGTGAAGCCGTAGAAGACCGCAGTGTCGGTCTGGCCGTACGTTAAAAATCTCTTTGACGTTTAAGTAAGCCCCGAAACCGGGGCTTTTTTTTAGAAATTTGATGTATCCTGAAACAGCCCGACTTTTAAATCTTTTGCCGAATAGATCTCACGGCCATCAACTTCCACGATGCCATCAGCCATTCCCATAAACAATTTGCGTTTAATCACACGCTTAAGATTTATACGATAAGTCACTTTTTTCGCGGTCGGTAAGATCTGGCCAGTAAATTTGACTTCACCCACGCCCAGGGCTCTGCCTTTACCCGGACCGCCACTCCAGCCAAGGAAAAAACCAACCAGTTGCCACATTGCATCTAAACCAAGACAGCCTGGCATAACCGGGTCGCCAGGAAAGTGGCATTCAAAAAACCACAAATCAGGATGGATATCCAGTTCAGCAACAATCTCTCCTTTACCGTAGTCACCGCCATCGTCTTTAATAGACACGATGCGGTCCATCATCAGCATATTAGGGGCGGGCAGCTGGCTGTTGCCAGGGCCGAACATTTCACCGCGGCTGCAGGCTAAAAGGTCATCACGACTAAAGCTATCTTGTTGTTGAGACATATTCTCTCTTCTAATTATGGATTCAGCGGCATAATTTAGCGAACACTTGTACGCTAAACAACTCTGAACAGTGATTTTCTCAATATTTTTACTTTACGCATGTTGCGTTGATGTTTCTCTTAAAACAAAAATGTTTAAAAAAGCTTCACAAAAACAATCTGAAATTAACGCTGGGCGAGTGTAAATTTCCCTGTAGTATAGACATCAGCCTGATGAGTGTTTAACGTTGACCCATGGTAGAAAAGAAAAAAGCGAATCCTAAGGCAAATGCCGACAAACAGCGGCGCTTTCGCGAAAAGCAGCGCGAAGCCGGAAGAAAGATGGTGCGTGGCTACGTATCCCCGGAAGCGATGCGTTGCTATGACGAAATGAGAGAAAAGACAGGGTGGAGTGATAACGAGATGCTGTCTAACTCAATGCGGGTTATGTACGCGGCGTATAAATGTGGTCAGATAAAGCTGCTCAACGAATGGCTGAAAGATCATAAACGTTAATCACTCAGCGGCGGCTCCCTGGCATACTATGCTTAGGTAAGATGCGTGCTGCTCCCTTAATGACCTCAGGTCGTTCCCTGAATGCCCATAACCTCTCTCGTATTAATGGGCCCTTTGCTGCTAAATCAATAATTGGCTGTCGGTATAAAGTTGGTACCTGAAAATTTTCCAGTGACGCTATCATCTCAGGGATGTCCCAGGGGGCGTGAATGTAAGCAGCAGGCACCTCTTGCAGGGCAGGGATCCATTTTTTAATAAACTGTCCGTCACAATCTAGTGTTCTGGATTGTTTTAGCGGGTTGTACAGCCGGATTGTATTAGTGCCTGTAACCCCTGCCTGCATCTGAATCTGCGGATAATGAATACCCGGTTCAAAATCAAGAAACTGACCTGCCAGATACTCTGCAGGGCGTCGCCAGTCAAGGTTTAACCAGTGGCAGGCAAAGCTTACGATCATTGCCCGCATTCTGAAGTTGAGATAGCCCGTCTCGCGAAGCGCTAGCATGCAGGCATCAATGATAGGAATGCCTGTTTGACCCTGGCGCCATTTTTCGAATAACCATTGCGCGGTGGGGCCATCCTCGTAGATAAAGTTCTGATAACCCTTGTTCACACTACGCCATTGCATCTGGTGTTCACTTTCAAACTTCTGAACAAAATGATCGTGCCAGGCAATTCGGTCAGAAAATGCTTTAATGGCCAGTTTATGTTTTGGTTCACGCTCACTAACCGTTTTCACGTACTGATAGATTTGTCGCGTACTGATGTTGCCAAAAGCGATATAAGGACTTAACCGACTACAGCTTCGTCTGGCAGCCTCCGGATAAGAGATGTCGGTGTGATAACGGGTGTAGCGGGTCTGAAAGAAACTGTTAAGCACCGACCAGGCGCGATGCTCTCCGCCAGGCTGGCGGCGTAGCTGGCATGATGATAAAGGATGAGTCATCGGCTCTGGCTGCGTCACGGCAACCCAATTAACGCGATTTGGATGTAGGTCACGACAAGGTTGTTGATAAAACGCAGACCATCGTTGTCGCCATTCGCTGCGGTCGGTGAGCTTTCTCGTGACCGCAGATTGTGCATATTCATGCCACTTAATTGCATTGCGTTCACACCAGCCAGACACCGCTTTATCGCGCGCGAATGTATTCACCAGACCCGTTTCAAGGTGAGAAAACAAACTTCGTAGTTTATAGCGTTTGTGTATGTGGGCAAAAATATTAATGGCTGAGTCGAACCCAAGCCAGACCTGTGTATTAAAGGGTCTGAGCTGTGTATTGAGGTTCGTGATGCTGTCGGTAACAAATTGCCAGTGTTGGGCGGTAAAGTGCGGGTCTTCAGCCAATTCGGGTTCAAACATGTACACCAACAGAACCGGACTTCCGTCTTTAGCAGCTTCATACAATGGAGCGTGGTCCCGCAGCCGTAAATCCCGTTTCAGCCAGACGACATTGATACCTGTGTCGGTCATCGCAGCCAGTGGGAAATATAAGCGCGCTCTGGATCATAGCGCTCAGTCTGGGCCTGTATATCAAACTTACGCTGCCCTCGGGGATCACTACCACCACCGGCCAGATACAGCCAGTTTCCCCAATTGCTGGCAACATCATAATCAATGAGCATGTATTCGAAATACGCCGCGCCATAACGCCAGTGCTGATTTAACTCATGAATAAAAAAACTGGCACATAACTGGCGCACCCGGTTTGACAAAAAGCCGGTAGCGTTTAGCTCTTTCATGCCGGCATCCACAATGTCGCACCCGGTTTTTCCATCACACCACGCCTGATATATATCCTTATCAAATTGGCTATTGGGGGTATGTTGTTTATAGCCGCCTGCAGCAAACAGTAGGCGCCCGTGCTTTTTTAACTGCAAGCGAAAAAACTCGCGCCAGAGCAACTCGAAATACAACCAGTAGGTGGAATCATTTTTAACAACCTGTTGCTCATAATTTTTTATGCGATACGCCACACGCCGGGGCGACACCATGCCCGCAGCCAGCCACGCCGAAAATTTGCTCGAAAAATCCCATCCCAGCAAACCATTTCGGGTCTCTTTATAGTGGGAAAGGTTTTCTGTCTGCTCAAAGTAGTAATTCAGTTGTGCCTGACCAAAACGCTCACCACCATGCCAGGTCTTCGCAACGTTAACTGTAGTCTCATCATGCCGGATACCAGGAGCAGGGGGAGCCGGCGAGGGCTTAAGTGCAGAAGGCGGGTCGATTGGCGTGATGACAGCAACGTTGCCTTCAATTTTCTTGCGCCACGGCGTGAAGGTGTTATCCACGTCAGCCAGTGCCATGGGCAATGACTGTTCATCAAATAAGGTTTCATTAGTAATGATGTGCCAGTTCAGATGCCCGAGTCGTTGTATTAACTGCTCGCGATGCCTGGCTTCATAAACGCCATCAAGATACGACATGCCGATATCGGTAATATTGTACTGGACACATAATTCTGGAAGCACGGTTTCAGGCTCACCGTTTAAGACAACCAGATGCTGTTTTAACCCGGAAAGTTGCGCCTGTAAGTCATCTAACCCCTGACGAATAAAATGCTGCCGATGCTCACCAATTGCTGGCCAACCGAAAGCATTTGGCGTCAACGCACTCATGTTATCGAAGTAAACTAAAATCAGTCTGTCGACAACTGAATTTAATTTAATTAACGAAGGCATATCATCCAGGCGCAGGTCACGCGTGAACCAGTATAATCCGGTACGTTTGATCGTAGTCACAGGCTATTGAAAATTTTAGATCATTTGATGGCTAGCTACGTATACGAGCAAAACAAAGACCATAAAAGAAAGAGGCTACCGTGACCGTACCCGTAAGTATAATGTGGTTCAAAAAGGACCTGC
>CAZOYR010000014.1:38553-47959 GCA_964584105.1 uncultured Alteromonas sp. | reverse complement strand
CAGCAAATTTGGGCTGACAATTATGGGATTATTGCTTTTTATGACCGGGGCGATGCTTTTAGCAGTCGGTGTCATTGAGGTTTTCAAAGTGATTGAGCACCTCTCAACAGCATTATACCTGATAGGCGGACTCTTTCTGTATAAGGCGGGCGGTATCGTATTACGCCAATGTGCCACCAACCGTGTAAAGCGTGAGCGCCGAAATCATTTAAAGCTATAACCCATTTATTTTTTGTTCCAAATTGGTTTGAGCAGACAGTGGCAGGATGAGAGCCGCTGTCTATACTTAAAGAGTCGATTAGACAACCAATTGAAAAGCCCGTATTACTATCCGGGCACGCGCTTATAAACCACGTTCAATGTTTATGCACGATGGAACAAAGGCAGGCACGGATTTGCCGTTACAAACGAAAAAGCCGATGTAAGTACATCGGCTTTTTTACGTCTGAATAAAAATCTTACTCAGTCTCTTCCTGCGCTTCTTCTTCAACCACATCCAGCAGCTCAACTTCGAAGATCAGGGTTGAGTTTGGTGTAATTGCGCCAGTTGCACGTTCGCCATAAGCCAGTTCTGGTGGAATAACAAAACGGTATTTCGCACCTTCCTGCATTAACTGAACACCTTCAGTCCAGCCTGGGATAACGCGATTAAGGGGGAACGTTGCCGGCTCATCACGCTTATAGGATGAATCAAACTCAGTACCGTCGATCAGCGTGCCACGATAATGAACCTGTACGGTATCTTCCGCAGACGGGCTCTCGCCATCGCCTTCTTCAAGCACTTCGTACTGGATACCAGACTCAGTCGTCTTTACGCCATCCTTCTTGGCATTCTCAGCCATGTAGTCTTTGCCTTTCTGAACATTTTCTTCTGCTTGTTCCTGGGCCTGGGCTTGTTGTTTCTCGCGCAGCACCTGTTCGCCTTCCTGGGCCAGCTTCTGAATTTCTTCCTGGCTATACTTCAGAGAATCGTTCAACCCATCTTCGAAGCCTTGTTTAAGCGCTTCCTGGTCCATAGGTACACCCAGTTGCTCCTGTTGCTCAGCACGGTTGCTGACAAAAAGGCCCATGCTAGCGCCCATGGCATAAGCATGTTTTTGAGCATCGGTCATATCATCATTCGATTTAGACACATCAGATGACGCGGTTTCTTCATTGTTGTTCGTAGTGTTCTTCTCTGCTGTGTCCGGCTGGCAGGCAAATAGGCCAAGCGCGGCAACTGTCGACAATGCGACAAGTGACTTACGCATAATGATTCTCCATCTTATGTAAATTGAATAGCGGGTTGGTGTTTGTCACATCCTTACAAACACGTAACCACATGTTAATTATGTATACTGTGTAGGCGCATTGTGTCGATTACAAGACTTTTGCGCGATTTACTTTACGCCATGCTATGGTATTTCAGGCTGTTAAAAGGAAAAACTCTTCGACATGAGCTTGTTAAAATCGTTCCATCGCCTGTCTGCGCTGCTTTTCTGTGTTTGTTTTACCACCGCCTGCACCGGCCCTGATCTCGATCCCGACAAGCAGTGGATTCATGCCGACAAAGGGGCCTTTGCCGCAGATATTTCGCCCGATGGCCAGTTATCGGTTGTTTCGGGGGCAAATAACGGCATTGATGTGTGGAAAGTTAAAGGCAGCGAGCCTTTATATCATTGGTCACATCAGGGTGAGGCGGCTAATCTGGTCAACGCAGTGCATATCTCAGCGGATAAAAAGGCGGTTGTCACCAGCGATCGCGAGGCCTTTGCGTTGTGGAATCTGGAAACCGGAGAGCCGGTAGGATTCTGGCGGATTGATGAATCAACGATTCGGAGCATTGCAGTTGCAAACAGTGGTAAGGGTATTTTGGTAGGGCGATCCAACGGTAAAGCGATGTATTTTGAGCCTGAAACTGGTCGGCGGCTGGAGTTTTTTGGCCATCAGGAGAAGATCAACAGCGTTGATATCTCGCCCAATGGTAAATATGCACTGACAGGATCAAACGATTACGTCGCTTACCTGTGGAGCACTGAAAATGGTCAGATTATCCATACATTCAATCATCCCAGCCGCGTTACCCTGGTGGCGCTTGATGATGAAGGCCGCTACGTGTTTACCGCCGATAGCCAGCAAAAATCGCAAATTTGGAATGCACAAACGGGTGCGCCCGTGTCGAACTTACAGTATATTGCGCGCCAGAAAATTTTCACAGACGCTGTGTTTTCAGAAGATGGTGAGTACCTACTTACCGGATCGCCGACCCGAAGTGTTGACCTGTGGCGTGTAGCCACGGGTGAGCCGGTTCAGGAGTGGAAAGTGACGCCAAAAGAGGGCGCATCGCCGCCCAGCGCGGTCGTTTATGCTGTCGGGTTTACCGGGCCAGAGCACATTCTTTCTGAAAGCAGTAGCGGTTTAGCCGAATTATGGGATGTTGACCATGAGTGAACAAAACGAAATACATTCACTATCTGATGCACTTCAGGCTATTGCTGAATTGCAGACTAAAGTTGCCTTTCAGGACCATACAATAGAAGAGCTTAATGACGCGCTTACTGGTCAGCAATATCAAATTGAAAAGCTGCAGGTGCAAACCCGTCATTTACTGAACAAGCTCAAAGCAATGGAACCGTCTAACGTGGCCAGACTCAGTGAAGAGACACCGCCACCGCATTATTAAGAAGATGATTCATCAGAGGTTGTAGCGCGCTTCTCAGCCTTATTTTGCTCTGCGGCCTCCTGCTCTGCTTCCTGCTTTTGCTCTGTGGCATCTTTTAGCTCAATGCTTTTTTCAACGTCGCCTTTCATGGCCGAGATAAACGCGTTTTTTAATACCGCACCAATGGCCGGCAACAAGGCGGTATCGGGTTCGCTGAGCTGACCCTCTATGGGGATCCGCGTGGCGATTTGGTCCTTCGACTGGTTCTCAAACAACTCAGTAATAAAGGCCGATGCCATTTCAACAATCCCTTTAAAAAAGCCATCATTGTCCTCTTCGATGTCACCTTTCCAGGAAAATACAGTTACATCTCTTAAAATCGGCTTTATATAACCTTCGACATAGCCATCATCACTGGCTATTTCCAACGCCAGCTCAAGGGTGCCTGCTTCCAAATCAAACGGTGCGTAGGTATCTAACAGCGTGTCAAAGTTTACCAATGCCACATCTTTGGCCTGAACATCCATATCAAATGTCGGCTTTTTAGTGCTTGGATTTAACGAGGAGGCAATGGTAAGCGTACCCTGTTTGGCGGTCTGGGCAGATGCATCGAATCTGGCAACCAGGTTCCTGTTAAGATCCCGGCTATTAACCAGATTGCGCGCTTCGCCATTGATGTCATGAATGGATAAGTCGATTGGCGGGGCGGAATCGGGGTTATAAAATGCTATTTTGCCTTGCTGAATCCGCAGATGATCGATCTTCAGTGGAAATAGCTGGTCGGCCAGATTCAGCCAGTTTTCAGCCTCACCGGTCTGGTCTTTTGAGTCATCTTTCTGAGAGTCGATAAAGTTGATTTCAGGTGCGGTCAGCACAATGTCACCCACCAGGGCGCCATCTGCCAGCGCGGACCACAATAAACTGAACTCAATCTCTTTTGCTTTGAACAGGGGCCGCTCGACAGAGCCGCCGTCCTGAATAATAGTAATATTTTCTAAGCTGTAAGCACCACGCCACAGCATGATATCAACATCACCAACGTGGCCGGAATAGCCACCGGGTTCTTCAAGTGTTTTGTTGATATACCACTGCGCGCCATAAGGCAGGGAAAAACGGATAAGCAGTAACACTGCCAGCACACTGACGATGCACCACGACGTTCGTTTGGTTCGCTTTCCCATAGCTCTTCTCTTTATTCAGGCGAGCTGAAAATATTGAAAGTTTTATGCCATAAAACCTTCAAAGAAAACGTTCCTTAAATCAATGATCTACGAGGTCGAGTTATGCGAGTTGTTGCGTTGAGCGGTATAAACTTCCAGGTTCAGATTACAACAGCGTAATTTTTACTCAGGCTTAAACACCCCGATAATATTGTCACTGCCTTTACTTTGTTCTTTTACCGCGTCATCCGTTTGTGATTCCTGGTAGTCGCACTCCACACATTTCAACTTCTCAACATTGTTTTCGAAGTACAGCATAATGGTATCCATAGCGTTACATTTTGGGCAGATAGCGCCCGCAATAAAACGGCGGCGTTCCCGGTTGGTCATAGGTGCCTCGTAATCGATGAATTGAGTAATGCCTGATAGTGTACCGTATTCGCTGCCATGCTGTTTAGTCTGTTGAGTTAAAGGCGCGTAATACAAGCGACCGGCGTGCTTTTTTGCTACCATATTGCGCGCAATTATTAAGGGTAAAAGCGGCAGCTATGATCAAGCTTTCAGATATTACGTTGATGCGGGGCAGTAAAATACTGCTTGAAACGGCATCGGCGCAAATTTTTCCGGGCCACAAAGTGGCACTTATCGGCAGCAATGGCTGTGGGAAGTCCAGCCTGTTTGCGCTGCTGCGCGGCGAAATATCACTGGATGCCGGGGATTGTATCGTGCCCGGACACTGGCGGATTGTCAGTGTTGCACAGGAAACACCTGCCGTGTCGCGCAGTGCCATTGATTATGTCATCGACGGCGATAAACACTTACGTCAATTGCAGCGTGAACTGGCGGACGCTGAGGCGCAGCATGAGGGTGAACGGATTGCCGCGTTGCATGACGCGTTGGATCAGGCCGGGGCGTACGATGTAGAAGCGCGCGCTGCAACCATTCTGGCCGGACTTGGGTTCAGTAACGCGCAACTTCAGGCGCCGGTCACTGATTTTTCCGGTGGCTGGCGGATGCGTCTGAATCTGGCGCAGGCCCTGTTGTGTCCCTCTGACCTGCTATTGTTGGACGAACCTACCAACCACCTTGATTTAGATGCGGTTATCTGGCTGGAAAAATGGCTGCAACGTTACTCTGGTACGCTGATGCTGATCTCCCATGATAAGGCCTTTATCGATGCCACCGTGTCGCAGATTATTAGTGTGGAGCATCAGCAGCTTATTGCCTATACCGGTAACTACAGCGCCTATGAAACACAGCGTGCTGAGCGTATTCGCCTGCAAAATATCGAATATGAAAAGCAGCAGGATAAGATAGCCCATCTGGAATCTTTCATAACCCGGTTTAAGGCCAAGGCCAGCAAGGCAAAACAGGCCCAGAGCCGGATTAAACAGCTCGAACGCATGGAAACGATTTTGCCGGCTCACTCTGCCAGCGCTTTCAGCTTTTCGTTTGCCAAGCCTGATGACCTGCCCAATCCGCTTATCCGGATGGAACATGTTCAGCTGGGGTATGGTGAGACTGTTATTTTAAATGAAGTGAAGCTGAACCTGGTTCCTGGTAGCCGCATTGGCCTGCTGGGAAGAAATGGCCAGGGCAAATCCACATTAATTAAACTACTGGCAGGAGTGCTGAATCCCCTTAAAGGTGAGTTCACCACAGCCCAGGGGCTAAAAGTCGGTTACTTTGCCCAGCATCAGTTAGAGTACCTTGATCCTCAGGCATCGCCTTTATTGCATCTGCAGCGGCTGGACAACCGCGCTACCGAACAACAACTGCGTGATTTTCTGGGTGGCTTCGGCTTTTTCGGGGATGCTGCGCTGGCTTCTGTTGCACCGATGTCCGGCGGAGAAAAGGCGCGCCTGGTATTGGCAATTATTGTTTATCAAAAACCGAATTTGCTGTTATTGGATGAACCGACTAACCACCTCGATTTGGAAATGCGACATGCACTGAATATGGCGCTGCAAGGGTTTGACGGGGCCATGGTACTGGTATCCCACGACCGCTTCCTGCTGGCATCAGTCTGTGAAGACTTTTATCTGGTTGACAGTGGCCATGCCGCGCCGTTTGACGGCGATCTGGATGACTACCGAGAGTGGATTTTAAGTCAGCAGGGTGAGCAGAAGCCGGCGAAAGAAACGCGCCCGAAGGATGACCGGAAAGCCCAGAAACGAAAAGATGCTGAGTTTCGTCAGACGATTGCGCCCTACACCAAAGCGCTGCAGAAACATGAGAAACAGTTGGAGAAATTGTCTGCTGAACTTTCCGGCCTTGAGGAGCGTTTATCAGATACACAGCTTTATAATGATGATAATAAAGCAAAACTGCTGGCGTTGCTGGATGAGCAAAAGCAGCTAACCGCCGCGCAGGAAGAAACAGAAATGGCCTGGATGGAAGCCCAGGAGGCAATTGAACAGGCAAGGCAGGATTATGACAGCAACCCGTGATTTGACCCCGTCCGATTTCTGGGCGTTCTCTACCCGTTTATACAGTGACCCGGCTGTGGCTGCGCTGTGCCTGCGTTTGCAGGATAATGCCGGGGTAAACGTCAATATGCTGCTGTTTTTATGCTGGTGCCTGAAACATCAGCGTCTGGTGGTGTTAAAGCAATGGCATACTTTAAAAGCGGCCATCGCCCATAGCGAACATCAACTTCAGCAGCACCGGCAACGTCGCCGCGCTGCCCGCGACAAAAGCAGCGATGAACACGCGCAATATGCGCAACTTAAAGCGTCAGAGCTGGACCTTGAAGCACAGCAACAGGCAGCACTGGTCGACGCCTTTAATAATATGGCCGTAGATACCACTGATATCCCGGGCATTAATGCCAGCGTGGTTGCGTTTATTCACGCCTATAACCTGCGTGACGACGCCCCCGCGATTGCAGATATACGTCAAATCATCAAGGACAGTGTTTAACCGTACTATGTCGCACAGAAAGAACCTGCTTCACGGAAAGATCGTTAAAAGCGCTTTTACCGCGCCCTGGTGGGCGAAGAACCGACACATGCAAACCATATGGCCGCGATTTATCCAAAAACGTCTGCCACTGGACTACACATGGGAGCGTATAACGCTGCCAGACAGTGATTTTCTGGATTTGGCATGGGGGCCGAAACCGGCTAAAACCACCGGCATCGTCGCGATGTTTCACGGGCTGGAAGGCAGTATTCGCTCGCACTATGCCAATGACATGATGGCAGCGCTGAGCCATCAGGGCTGGCAGGTGGTGATGATGCATTTCAGATCCTGCTCAGGTGAACCAAACCGGCTACCCCGCGCTTATCACTCCGGAGAAACAGAAGATCCGGCATTTTTTCTGGATTTATTGAATAAACGATTTCCGGAGTTGCCCAAAGTCGCAGTAGGATTTTCGCTCGGGGCCAACATGCTGTTGAAACTGCTGGGGGAAAACCCGGCGCAGAAATGGCTGAACGCCGCCGTAGCGATCTCGGCTCCACTGAAGCTAAGCGAATGCGCGCGAAGTATTAATCAGGGTTTTTCTAAGGTTTATCAGAAGTATTTACTGGGAAGCATGAAAGCGACATTGAAAAAGAAGATGGCGTTTATTGATTACAGAAAGCTTATTCAGCTCAACCCTGATGATGTAGACAAAATTCAGGATTTCAGACATTTTGATGAGCTGGTGACTGCGCCGCTACACGACTTTTCTGATGCAGAAGACTATTATCAAAAATGCAGCGCGTTTCATTATTTAAGCGCTATTCATTGTCCAACGCTGGTGCTACATAGCATTGATGACCCCTTTATGAATCATTTGATTGTGCCACAGCAAGAAGAGCTGGCCGAAGCGGTAACGGTTGAATTAAGCGATCGCGGTGGTCATGTTGGATTTATGCAAGGCAATATTCTAAGGCCCCAGGTTTGGTTACAAACCCGTGTCAGGCAGTTTTTGGAACAATTCATGCCCGGCAAGGAATAACGCCGAAGCGCTGTTTTGCACCGAGTGAGGAAAATTCATGATAGTACCGTTATCTGAGCTGGAAAAAGAAACCATCAGAAGCATTGCAGAAGCGTTTGTATTGCGTGAAGGCACCGATTACGGTGAAGTCGAGGTCAGCTTCGAGGAAAAGGTTGATCATGTGATTGGGCGGCTTAACAGCGGTGAGGCTGTGCTGGTTTACTCTCAGTTACATGAAACCGTCGATATCCGCCCTGCCGAAAGTTATGACCCCAGTGCAGAGGAACCTACGGAGTAACCACCTTAATTGACACCGGCACTACACCCTGGTCGGTGTCAGCAATGGCAGAGAATGCCGAACGGGTTAAATCGATAATCCGCCCTTTTATAAACGGTCCCCGATCGTTAATTTTCACGAGAACACTTTGCCCGGTATCACGATTGGTCACTTTGACCAGCGTGCCGAATGGCAAGGTTCGGTGGGCCGCTGTCTTCGACAGATTGTTCAGTGCCTCGCCGCTGGCGGTGGTCTGAAACTGATATTTCATCGCGTAATAGCTGGCCTTGCCATGCTGCGTAAAACCGACCAGACGCTCTGGCGTATGTGCCGGGATTGATGTACATGCACAAACTGCGAGTGCGATGATTACCAGGCTGGCGGTTTTGAACATGTGTTGCCCATGAAAAAAAGCAGGCACGCGGCCTGCTCGAAGTAGTCCCAACAGAAAGGTTACGGGAGAAGTGGGAGCTATCAGAACGTGTAGCGCGCAGTCAGTTGTGTGATGTCTGCGTTGTCGAGGTCTTCGTGGCTCAGGCCAACTGCCCAGCGCGGCGCGAAGTAATAATTGGCACTGACTTTTAGCGTGATATCGCCATCGTTAACATCGTAATAGCCAATCTGTCCGGCCAATTCCAGTTCAGGCAGTACCATTGAACGCACGCCGGCATTCAGGCTGAACCCATTGTCATCGTAGCCATCAGCATCAATGCGCTCGAAATTGGCGCCAAAGTAGGCATCTGTCTGGCTGCTTAAAGGCATACGATAGCCGCCGCCCAGTGTCAGCATGCTAAAATCAGCGTTTGATTCGTCAAAGTGTTTATAATCACCATTGAGGTAGATGTTGTTATCCATCAGGTACTTGCTAGCAATAGTAAAGCCATCTGCATCAAGATTTCCGGCATCCAGATCGCTGTAGCCACCTTCTACAAATTGCCAGTTTACGGCAGCCAGAGTGGTAGGAGCGAACGCACTGAACACCAGTGCTGCGATGACAGGTAAACGTTTTTGCATAACTAATCCTTTTTTTACTACTTTTTTGCTTCAGATGCTGAGCATTGCAACATACTTGCCAACAACGGAAAGTATGTGTTTAGCGCCTGTGTTATAAGGGGATGCAGAATAATGTTACTAAAAAGGTAGCGGCAAAATGTGATTAATAATCTGGTATCTGTCTGAATTATCAGACAGTTGGCACACTTATTTTGGGGGCAGAGGTATTTTTCTGACTGAGCGTGAACTGATCTGACTGACCGAAAATTGCATATCTTCTTGTTGTTCTACAGCACTTTTTTATTTCCTTGCTGACTTTTTCGGAGACCTATCATGCTGCCACGTCGCTCTTCCCCGTTTTCCCATGTTGTGGGGATAGTTTTTTCGGCGTCGGCGAGTCTCAGGCGGCT
>CAZOYR010000014.1:0-38453 GCA_964584105.1 uncultured Alteromonas sp. | reverse complement strand
TGGAAAAACAAAAGCCCGTATGAAGTTCAATTCTTCCATCCTGGCTTTTTATACGATGAGCCTGTTTCTGTCACTATTGTAGAACGCGATAACAGCACCACCGCATTACCCTTCGACGCCAATATGTTCCGGTATGAAAAAAAAGCGAAAAAGGTAAAAGGGCTGACCAATAAAAACAGTGGGTTTGCCGGCTTTCGTGTTCATTACCCGCTCAACGACAGCAAGTACAAAGATGAGTTTGCTGTATTTCAGGGCGCCTCTTATTTTAGGTTGATCGGCAAAAATCAGGTGTACGGTATTTCCGCCCGTGGCCTGGCAATTGATACGGCTCTGCCCGAAGGGGAGGAATTTCCCCGCTTCACCAAATTCTGGCTGATAAAGCCCGCCAGCGATAAGTCCATAACGATATACGCCCGACTGGAAAGCCAGTCAGTAGCCGGAGCATTTGCATTCACCCTTTACCCGGGAGAGTCTACCAAAGCGGATGTTCAGGCATGGCTGTTTGCTCGTGCTGACATCAACAAGCTGGGTGTCGCGCCATTTACCAGCATGTTTTTGTATGGTGAAAATACTGAAAAACGTCATGATGATTATCGCCCCGAGGTGCATGACAGCGATGGCGTGCTCATGATTACCGAAAAGGGTGAGCAAATCTGGCGACCACTGACCAACCCTTCACGTCTGCAGATTACTGCGTTAAGCGACACGGCGCCGCAGGCCTTCGGGATGCTGCAGCGCGACGGCAGTTTCAACAGCTACCTGGACGCGGAGGCTAATTACCATGCCCGCCCCGGGCTGTGGGTGGTCCCTAAAAAAGGGTTCGGGAAAGGCAAGCTTGAGGTGGTAGAGATCCCTACCGATGCTGAAATTCATGACAATATTGTCGCTTACTGGGTACCAGAACAGTCCATGGAAGAGGGGCAGAGCCGCTATTTCTCATACCGGGTCCGCACCGTCAATCAGGAACCGAAGCTATATGACAAAGCGGTCGTTGTCAGAACCCGTCAGGGGGTGAGTCATCTGCCTGGCTTTGAATCTTCTGATGAGCAGACAGTCCGACGCTTTGTGGTTGATTTTACGCTACCCAGTGGTTTTAGCCTGGATACCGATGAAATTGACCTGATACTGGATGTAAACCGTGGCGCAGTGAAGCAGGCCCGAATCTTCAAGGTCAACGGTAACAGTGAAATACGCGCTACATTTCTGCTCATGCCGAACTCGAACAAGCCTGTCGATATGCGGTTATTCCTGAATCATCAGGATAAGCAAATCAGTGAGGTATGGAATTATGTCTACCAGCCACAGTAAGGCGGCAGACAGGAAAAATCCCAACCGACTATTTACCCGTGCCCGACGCTTTCGGTTAATCATTATGCTGCTGCTGGTATTACCCACAGCAGCCCTGGCAACGTATAGTTTATTTGAGATATTCCGGCCTAATCAGCTAACCGCACTGGAAGCTGGTCAGTTGATTCTCGCGGTTACGTTGTTTGTCTGGCTTTCTATGGCATTCTGGACAGCCATTATCGGATTCCTTCTCAAGCTTTTACGCATTGACCCGCTGAGCTTGCGGCGTGAGCTAAAGCCAGCTGCATCCGATGCGCCGCTTAATAAACGTCACGCTATTATTATGCCGGTGTACAACGAAGATACCCGCCGGATTATGGTGGGCTTTGAAGCGTGTGTGAGGGAAATACTTGCGACCCCGGGGGCTGATAAATTCGATTTCTACATGCTGTCGGACACGCGGGACGCTGACCTGGCTAAGGCAGAACGGGAAGGCTGGCAGGCGCTTGAACAACGGATAACCGAAGCCCGTGGACGACTGTTTTACCGCCGCAGAGAAAAAAATATCGGCCGCAAAGTGGGTAACGTGACCGATTTTTGTGAGCGTTGGGGGGCGCAGTACGAGGGAATGATTGTGCTGGATGCGGATAGCGTGATGTCAGGCACCCGCATGTGTGACTTAGCCCGTCGTCTGGAGTGTAATGAAGATGTCGCGCTGATACAGACCATTCCGATGCCGGTACGCCAACATTCCTTCTTTGGACGTTTTGTACAGTTTGCAGCGCATCTGTATAGTCCGATGCTTGCTACTGGCTTGTCGTTCTGGCAGACCGACAGTGCCAACTATTGGGGTCACAATGCTATTATTCGTGTTGAACCTTTTATGGCTCACTGTGGGTTGCCGAAGGTTCCCGGACGCGCGCCTTTTGGCGGCGACATTCTCAGCCACGATTTTGTAGAGGCCGCTCTGCTGCGCCGCGCAGGCTGGCAGTGCTATCTGATTACTGATACCGACGGCAGCTACGAAGAAGTGCCGGCAAACATGATTGATTACGCGATTCGGGATCGCCGCTGGGTACAAGGAAATATTCAGCATCTTGGCCTGCTGTCTATTCGCGGACTAAAAACGTCTAACCGCCTTCATTTTTTGTTTGGTGCATTTGCCTATATCTCATCAATTATTCTTTTTGCCGTGCTGATGCTCGGCACCGCTGATGCGATTATCCGCGCCACCACCCTGCCTGACTTTTTTGCCTCCCGGTATCAGTTATTTCCGGACTGGCCTATTGCAAAAGAAAAGATGATGTTGTGGACATTGTGGGGCACCATAGCTTTGCTCTTTCTGCCTAAGATCCTTGGGATATTGCTGGCAATGATACAGCGCAGAAAGGATTTCGGAGGCCTGCTTGCCCTGTTAAAAGGCGGCACAGTTGAGCTGTTCATGGCAGTACTGATTGCACCTATCATGATGTTTTATCACAGTTATTTTGTACTGAGCGTTCTGATTGGCCACAAAGTAAGATGGGATGCCCAAGCCCGGGAAGGACGTATGGTGCCATGGAAAGACGCATTCGCTTACACTGGCTGGATGACGTTGCTGGCCACAATATGGGGCGCAGTAACAGCCTGGTATACACCCACGTTGTTTTTATGGTTGTTGCCTGTTTTAACCGGCATGTTTTTGGGTGCGCCGGTAATTCGCCTAACCAGTAGCGAAACATTCGGGCTTGCCTGCCGCCGTCTCGGTATTTTTATCATTGCCGAGGAACATAACGAGAACAGCAGCCTGGTCAGAGTGAGAAAAGGCATGCCATCATTTTCCCTTTCGGGAAATGATGCGCCTGTGCCGGCATTACCGGCCGAGCGTCATCAACCGATGCCTGTGCAGGATTTCAAAAAGAAACCGCTTCCCATGCGAAGTGCATTGCCTGTAGCGCGATAATCGGCTACAGGCACCTAAAAGCCTGCTGACTACTGTTTATCGAATACCACTGAGAAAGTCACCGGTACTGTCATCGAAATACTGTTGAGTCCGGCAATGGCCTGCAAGGTTTTAACCCCCTCGGCCAGACCAAAATCGCCAGCACTAAGCAACGTGGGCGCAACAGTGGTTACCCGGTAAGTGGCATCATCTAAACGCGAAACCGCAACGTTGAACGTGGTAGCCACATTTTTATCGTGCAAATCAATCGCACCCTCAACGGTGAAAATGCCAGAATCACCAGTTGCCATCTCCAGAATGTCTTTGCTTAACGACGCAGAGAAAACCGCTTTTGGATACTGACTGGTTTCAAACAGTTTCTCCTTCATGCGGGTATCACGAATCTCGATGCTGGTATTCACAGAAGACAGCGGAACGGTGACTGTCAGTTCACCACTGTCACTGATGTTGCCGGATAATGATTCAAATGTGTGTAATTCGGTGATTTGCGCATTTTTTGTCGACAGGAAGTGCAGTGTCGATTCGGTTTCATCCAGCTGCCAGGACGCGGTGGCAGGCAGTGAAAGCATCAGCCCGAGGCTGGCCAGAATAGTATTTCTCATTATGTTACTCCTTTTCATACTGGACAATATCTTGCCACGGTACACGCTGGTCACCCATGACCACGAAGTCAGGATTTTCCAGTGTCTTTCGCTGGTTATAGGTGAGTGGCTCAAAATTGGCTGCCAGAATCCGCCCGCCGGCTTCCTCTACAATGCATTGTGATGCGCCGGTATCCCACTCACCGGTAATGCCAATCCGCATAAAGACATCCGCTTTGCCTTCGGCAATAAAGCACGACTTTAATGAGCAGCTTCCCAGCGGTAAAGTCTGATAGACCCGCTTAGCGGTCATGCGTGACATTATCTTGTCGCGGGACTGGCGGCGACTGATGGCGATCATCACCACACTGTTATGCGGATCATCCAGCTGACGCACCTGAATGCGTTTGTGCTCTCCCGGTGACTCTTTGAACGCACCCTCTCCTTTGCTTGCATAATAAAGCGATTGGCCCGGCGGCCAGAAAATAACACCAATCGTGGGGGCATTATTTTCAATCAGCGCGATATTAATAGCAAAGTCACCACTGCGGGCGATAAATTCCTGCGTACCGTCAATCGGGTCAATCAGCCAGTAGCGCGGCCATGTTTCACGTTCAGCCAAACTGGCGTGTTTGTTTTCTTCAGACAAGATTGGAATGTCAGGCGTAGCCGCTTTAAGCCGTTTGTTGATGATATCGTTGGCAAGGTAATCGGCGCTGGTGACGGGGGAGTCGTCGTCTTTCTGGTAGGCATTAAATTCGCCTGTATCGTAGATAGAGAGTACTTCTCGGCCCGCTTCTACCGCGATCTCTTTGGCCAGTTCTAAAAGTTTCTTTCTGTCATCTTCAGGCATAGTGTTACCGCTCCTTTAACCACTGTTGCGCTAAAAATAAAGCGGCAATACACCGCGCTTCAATAAAGTCGTCCCGCGTAAGCAGAGCCGCAGCATCGCTCATCTTCCACTTCACGACTTCCAACGGCTCGGGCTCATCGCCTTCAAGCTGTTGTGGGTACAAATCTCTGGCGACCACAATCCGCATTTCAGAATTGAAAAAATTAGGTGCCATATTCACTTTGTGAATTTCTTGTAGATCATTTGCAGCATAGCCCGCTTCTTCCTGCAATTCGCGGTTGGCGGCCTGCACAGCATCTTCGCCCGGGTCGATAAGCCCTTTGGGAAACCCAAGCTGATAAGAGTGGTTCCCGGCTGCGTATTCTCGTACCAGTATCATGGTGTCATCGTCTAACATAGGAACAATCATTACTGCGCCGTGAGAGGTGCCGGCCATCCGCTCAAACTGCCGGGTTGCACCATTGGAGAATTCTAAGTCAAGGCGCTCCACTTTAAACAAGCGGCTTCTGGCCACAATTTCCCGGTGATGAATCTGCGGTAATACTTTGGCTGGATCTATTTTACTCATGTTTATCGTGGCTATTCTTCGCTATTATGTTGTTAGTCTAAAGCTTATCGCAATAGAAGGAAACGCGCTTGCCGAACCTGCCCTGGCACGAAATTGATACCGTCCTGCTTGATATGGACGGAACCCTGCTTGACCTGCACTACGATAATCATTTCTGGCTTCATCACCTGCCACAACAGGTTGCGCAGGCGACCGGCCAGGACCTGTCACACTGCAAAGCGCAAATGATGAATCATTATGAACGGGTCAGTGGTCAAATCCAGTGGTACTGTCTTGATTACTGGGCCGAACAACTCAATCTCGATATCATGGCTGCAAAACGCGAGATTGCTCATCTTATTGCGCTTCGTCCGGATACCATTGCATTTTTGGATGCGCTGAAACGTTCGGGGCGCGATGTCATTCTGGTCACTAATTCTCATCCGCAAGGCCTGGCACTTAAAGTAGAGCGCACAAACCTTGATGCGCACATAGATACGCTGATTTCCACCCATGAGTTCGGTGTGACCAAAGAATCCCAGTCATTATGGCAACAATTACATGCCCGGCTAGCTTTCGATCCGGCGCGTACACTTTTTGTCGACGACAGTTTGCCAATACTTCGTGCTGCCGAAGAATTTGGTATTGCCCATCTGCTTGCGGTAGCCAATCCAGACAGTAAACAGCCCGCCAAAACGATTGATGCGTTTCCGGCTGTAACCGATTATACACAGCTGCTAAACGCGATTCTGGCGGCGCCTGTTAGAGCAGAGAAACGGGGAGGGCCACAATGATTGACTGCGTGGTGGGCTCTCAAAACCCGGTCAAAATCAATGCCGCCCGACATGCGCTGGAGCAGACGCTAAATGAGACCGTTACTATCAGTCCACGTTCGGTACCCAGTGGTGTGGCCGACCAGCCTATGAGCGAAAAGGAAACACGGCAGGGGGCAATTAATCGCGTACAAGCCTGTCTTGATAATGCCAGCGAGCATGAAAGAGCAACCCATTGGTTTATTGCTATTGAAGGCGGGGTTGATGAGTTTTCTGATGGCCCGGCAACGTTTGCCTATGTCGCTATTTACCATAATGGCTTTTGGGCAGTTAATCGCAGTGCTAATTTACCCCTGCCCGGCATCATCTACGATGCATTGCAGGCCGGCCGCGAGCTCGGTGATGTGATGGACGAGGTATTTGATACCGATAACATTAAGCAAAAAGGGGGCGCAATAAGCTTGCTGACTAATAATCTTGCTACCCGTCAGTCGGTTTATGAGTTGGCACTTATTCTTGGATTAGCAAAATTTAATTATCCTGAGTTATACGGCGGCATATAGCGCCTGACAAAAAAAGTGCTATGAAATTCTGCCTCACCCGCGTGCAATTTGTGCTTTATCATCATGTAAACACATGGTGGTTTCCAGTCTTTTCGATACAGATAACACCATGATCCATCAGCAAATAAGCTAAATTCAAGCCATTGGCGTTGTTGTCGCACCTATTGGAACACATCTTCAAATCAGCAGGCAATAATGTCGAACACTGTGGAAACTATTAACCCCGCAACTGAACAAACGCTAAAAAAATATACGCTGCTAAGCACCGATGAGGCAAAAAAGGCCGTCGATGCCTCCCACGACGCTTACACCAGTTGGCGTAAAACATCGTTTGCCGAACGCAGCAAGTTGTTCAATGCGCTGGCAGACAAAATTGATGAGCGCGCAGATGAAATTGTCGAGCTGATGATTAATGAAATGGGCAAGGTCAAAGCACAGGGCTATCAGGAAGTTGAACTGTGTGCCGGCATTTGCCGCTACACTGCAGAAAATGCAGAAAATCAGTTGGCTGACGAAAAGCGTGAGTATGATGGTGGTAATGCCATTATTACTTATCAGCCAATCGGCGTTATTCTTGGTATTCAGCCCTGGAACTTCCCACTGTACCAGGTGATTCGTTATAGCGTTCCAAATATCATGGCGGGTAACACCACTGTACTTAAGCATGCTGATAATGTATTTGGCATGGCCGAGATGATTCAGGAACTGTACGAACAGGCTGGTTTTCCGAAGAATGTTTATCAATCACTGCTAATCAGTGGTGAAACAGCCAGTGAGTTAATCCAGCATGAAAAAGTACGCGGCGTGACCTTTACAGGCTCTGACAAGATTGGCAAAAAGGTCGGTGAAAATGCCGGCAGTCAGTCCAAGAAAAGTGTGTTAGAGCTTGGCAGTAACGATGCATTCGTTGTACTTGAAGATGCTGATATCGAAACCGCGGTAGAGGCCTGCGTGCAGGGACGTGTTATTAATAACGGTGAAACCTGCGTATCCGCCAAGCGATTTATTGTCACAGATAAGGTGTATGATAAATTCCGTGATGCCTATGTTCAGCAGTTTAAAAACCTGAAAGTGGGCGATCCGCGCGCAGAGGATACCGATGTCGGCCCGATGGCGCGAAAAGATCTACGCGACAAATTGAACGATCAGGTACAGGAGTCCATTAAAAAAGGCGCAACCTGTACTTTAGGCGGAGATATGAGCAGCGATACCGGCTATTACTATCCCCTGACCATTCTTGAAGATGTGAAACCTGGCATGCCGGCTTACGACGATGAACTATTTGGTCCCGTAGCTTCATTTATAAGAGCCAAGGATGATGGTGATGCGATGCGTATCGCGAACGATTCACGCTACGGCTTAGGGGGCGGCATATTCTCGTCAGATAAAGAACGTGCCATAGAGCTTGCCCGCACCGAATTCGACACGGGTATGGTGAATATCAACGGTTATTCGCTTGCTCAGCCTAACCTGCCATTTGGTGGTGTTAAAGAAAGTGGCTACGGGCGTGAGCACGGTGGCTTTGGTATAAAGGAGTTTGTAAACGCTAAGACTATTTTCATTGCCGACTAAGTTTTAGCTAGTCTCTATGAAAAACGCGCGGTCAGATCAGACCGCGCGTTTTTCTGTACTTAATATTCCATCTATCAATGAACATTACATTTTTCGACGTAAGTGCTGTGTGGCCAAACTCACGCTTCGGCTACTCTTCCTGATAAGCCTTATTTGCTTTAAACGCTTCGACCTCTAGTGGTGCATTATCATAGCCATACCTGGCAAGGTCAGAAATGTGCTGTCTGATAATACTATCCAGGCTAGACCTTTCGATTTGCAATACGTGAACCAGTTCATGGGCAAGTTTTGGTGTATCGAGCTGATAACCTTTTCGGATATAAATTGAATAACCGAAAGCCTGCGCGTTATTAATAATTCCTTCACCAATAAACCCGAGCGCCTCACCGAGCACTTTCAGCGCATAGTTATCACGAGGAAAAGGGATGTCATCGACATAAACGAGCCTGACTTTTTCCGGGTGTTTAATGCCGATCTCTGTTGCCAGTCTTAATTGGTCATCACTAAGCGCAGCCCCTTGCTGCTGCCCTTGCCTGTCCATTTCATGCGCCCAGTCAATATATTGCGGAAGCAAGACATCAGAAACAATTTTCTCGTAAGACAAAAATAAAACAATGCCGCTAACAAGCAGCAAAAGCAGGCATAATTTAATGGCTCGCATGTGGTTTTGAAATCCTTTTCAATAACGCTACGGTGTTCTGACAACCGCTATTCGTTTATGTTATTGCTTTTAAAGTAAGCGATATTTTCAACTTATGCGTCAAACCTCGCAAAAACAGCAGGCTCTGCGCACTATCAGCCGTCATTACTTTACAACTTAAATTGCGTATAGCCGTTGCTGTCTGGCTGACCAAAAAATCTGGCGGCCTGATGGACTTCTTTGGGCAAATCCTGATCAGGCTTAAAACGGCCCTCAACAGTAATATCAGTAAACTGTGCATCAGCCTGCGCCTGCATGGACAAGCCCAGTTTATTTGGCTCTTCCACATTCACGACAAAGTTGCCGTCGGCACAGCTCAACGAGGCGTTGTAAGTGCCAAAATCAATAGGGCCCTGCGTGCCGGCCACCGCTGCATTCAACCAGCTGCCCTGACCATTAAGCTCATTGCACTGACCATCGTAATCCAGGGTCTGCAGGGTCAGCTTAAAGCGACCGGACGCATTGACCGGCAGTGGCAGCGAGACCTGGGCTAGCACCCGATCGACCGGCACATACGCGGTAAAGTTGCTTGCGCTGATTCGGTCGGTGGAAAAAAGACCTGTAGTAAGCGGGCCGGCAAACGATATCGCGTCTGCCGAGCGCATGTTGCCACCTTTTACGGTGACATGCAGATCACCCATCAACAGCCACAGCGGATGTACGTGCCACTGAACATTGTCTATCGGTAAACCATCAATTACCACCTGCTCTGCGTCGCCGTCCCACAACGTTCCGGAAACCCCATACAATGCAATGTTATCTGGTAGCGAAAGCCGGGTAGTGATTTGACTGGCTGGCATATATGCAATCAGGAAAAACAGGAAAACCAGTATGCCACCGATTATCCATCCAATTTTTGCTCTCATGAGACTCCTAGCTGTAACCGGCGAATTTTTATCAGGCCGGGTTCATCGGTTTCACTGATATCGACCTGAAGAATTGAAATGCCACGCTCCTCAAGCTGATTTAGCCAGGCCAGTACAGCGTTGAAGGGGGCTTGCTCGACCCAAACCTGTAATTCATCATTGATCGGCTGCATGCGCGATACCGGAATATCAAACCGCGCGGCGGACTGACTGACGGCTTGCGCCAGAGAGCCTGAAAACTGAGACGTACCCCCACCGGCGCGACGCAACTGCCGCGCTTTGGCTGCATTTTGTTTTATCCAGACAAGTAATTCCTGCTGACTGTCTTTTTTAGCCTGCGCCTGAGTAATACCCTGATTCAGCGGGTTCCAGATGGCAAAATAGAAAATACCCACCACCAGAAAGATACCACACAATAAAACCAGCTTTTGTTCCCGATCGGATAAGCCTTTAAACTTCTCAGTGATGATATTCACGATTCACTCCTGATAGTCACATTGCCAATCACCGCATTATCCCGATTATTGATCGCGCCTTGTTCAACGGTGAAACCGGCCTGTTCCGCCTGCCTGCGAAATGTCTCCAGCGCTTCAAAATTACCCGCCAGGGCCTGCATCCGAATTTCCGTCCGGGTGGCATCGAAACGCAATGTCTGAGGCCGCACGCTTGAACCATCAAAGGCCGGCTGAAGCTGTTCCAGCATTACCAGCATTGAGGCACCGCCACCACCTTGTTGTAGTCGCGCCAGTTCACTGCGAATTTTACGCCGCACATCCCGGTATGCACCCATATTGGGAAAGGTTTGATTGACCAGCTCATCAATTTGCGTATCCAGCGCGGCAGTTTCCTGCTCAAGCTGATACATGGTTGCCGCTTTATCGACCAGCGCAGTTACCAGCACCGCTACAGCCAATACTGCGACCACTGCCCATTGTCTGAGCGCACCCGAGCGCTGTCGTTTGACTTTAAATTCACCCTGTAACAGGTTCATGTCAGATTGCGTTGCCTCAGTGGCAAGCACCTGCATCGGTAATTCCAGCTGAGCCTGATGAGCATGCACGTTGGGCAGATTTTCCAGCGACATATCGCTGTAAGTGGTCAGTTGGACTGGTGTTTCCTGTTGCTTAGCCATGTGGCTGAATGCCGGTAAAATCCAGGTTCCTTCACCCTGCATTCCCTTCCAGCGGTCTTCACGTAGAATGAGTTGATCACCAATTGCGACCAGCGTCCAGCCATCTTCGTTATGGGGCACGGCCAACACATCCGGTAGCATATGATGACATCGCAAACCCGCATCACTGAGCCACTGCAGCCACTCTTTGAGCAGATTGCGACTGACCACAGCAACTGCCTGTTCATCGCCCACTTTGGGTCCCAGCGCGAAAAACTGTTCATTAATGTCGGATGCCAGCTCATCTTCGAGCATATAGGGAATAGCACTGAGCACTTTTCTGCCGGCCCGTGGCGGTAGTGTCACCCAGGTCAGCAGTATTTCACTGCTGGGGGCCAGCGCGATGACAGTCTGATGGCCGGTCCGTTCTGTGAGCGTGTCCAGAGCGCCGGCTGAATCCAGTTCGCCTGACGACAGCACCTCTCTGCTGGTGGTATCAAGTACCATCCACTGTACCGGCTCTTCATACCGGGCGCCCAGGCGCACTACCAATTGTTCCATTAGTCTACTCCTAAAAACTCACGTCGCAGGACCTTTGCCGGCGCAGCCTCTGAGGCTTTAAGTACCGATGTCATCGAAAACGATGCTGCATTGTAGCGAGCTTTTGTATGTAAAAGAAAATGTTCCGTCGTTACGGTAAACCAACCTCGTTGTGCCTCAGTCAGATCGAGCGCTGAAATTGCAGGCTCCTGCAGAAAATCTTCGGCTGAGTCCCAGCCATCGGTCGGCCGCGAGCTGAGGATATTTTGCGCCTGTGCCAACGATAGCCCGGTTACACCAGCCAGCACCGCCGCTTTGGTTTCATCCAGCGTATTCACATTGATGCTTAGCTCGGTCACATCCGGTACCACACACACAAGCGGCAATAATGTTCTTATCCAACCGGGCTTCATTCCGTTTACCAGACGAATTTCAGACTGGGCGGTCATCGGGCTGTTGGCTGCCAGATAGGGTGAGGGTCTGGACTCATACTCACTGTCCTCAGCGCCATAGGGGCGCATCTGGCTATCTTCATCTATCCAGTCAGCCAGACTGTCTCTGAGCGTATCGGCATCATAGCTCGTCATGTCCTGGATCTCAGCCATTAATAACATCCTGTGAAATGCATCCATAGCATCACTGGTCGGCGACTGACCGTTATCCTGCGCTGATCCCGGCAGGGCATTCAAATTAAAGCAGCTGGACATATCTTCTAATCTGGCTTCTATCGTACCGCCATCTACCGGATAGGCAAATTCTTGTGTCCATGGCTGATTCAGCGTTATTTTATCGGCCGTTTCTTCCATCAGCTTTTTCAACGACTGGCGCGCGAACGCCTCTGCGCCCATGGCATACCAATACGCCTGATTATTCTCTTTGAGGTTGGCGGTGCGCTGAATCTGTAACTGCAGGCGAGTCCCCATCTGGGTCGCAATGATGGTGACCAGCGCCACTATCATCATCACGATAAGGAGGGCCACACCTCGTTGTTGCGCAAAACGCTTCATGAACCGTTTCCTGTCAGAGCAAACTCACGACGCAATATGCCAAAGTCCCGCGTTTCAATTTCAAAAGCAACTGCGCGGGGAAGTTTGGCGCCGGTAAAACTTTCGTTCCAGCTCAGCTCGTTATCACCAAAGCCTGAACCATCTTCAGCCTGAACATAAAACTCAATATTCAGATCGATCACATTATCCAATAACACCCGCACTTTAGGCTCAAAGCCGATGACATTATCAACGTAATTGGAATACACCCGCTCTAACTTCTCATCATTGAGCCGGTAGGCTACAAACTGCTGCGTGCTTCGTGGCAGCATCAGTTGTGGGTTCTGCCAGCCTCCCCGTACAAACCCAATACCGTCAGCATCGCTGTCCTCAGATATCCCGCCTTTCATCACAACGTCAGTGCGCTCGCCATTCAGTCTTACGGGTCTGGGAATAGCCTGTAACACGTCACGCTCGATAATGAGCATCGCGCGCTGCAATGACTGTAATTTCTGAAAGCGCTCCTGAGAAATTTCGTCGCTATCAATAACGGCGGTAAGAATGCCAGTGGAGGCCAGGCCTATCAGCGAAAAAATCGCCATGGCGACCAGAATTTCAATCAGTGTGAAACCGCGCGACACCTTAGCCATCGTTGCCACCGCGTTGTGCCGGTTTGGTCACAAAGGTCTTAACGCTGGTTACTGAGTCGGTATATAGCTCATCCAGGCCGACAATAATTTCGACCTGGCGCAATGTGTCGTCATTGGTTTTCTCAACTTTTTGCCGCCAGTACCAGGTGCGCTCAGACATATCCATTGTGCCTTTCTGATCGTTTTTGGGCGGCCAGGTGTCGTTAAGTTTTAACTGATTAAGTCGGTTAGACGCCACCCAGGTGGCAAAGGTGATATCTTCAATTTCAGAGATACTGTTAAGGTGTGAGGAGGCGGCTTTCATCACCGCCGTGCCTGCCAGTGCAAACACGAACAACGCAATCATAACCTCAAGCAGAGTCATGCCCCGACTGGATGCCAGCGATCTCATTCGGGCACCTGATCCAGCGGGCCGGCCAGCTCTAGTGGCGGTAAATCTTCATTTTTAAGCTGGAAGTAGACGGGCAGATCGCTGCCAAATCCTGGCTCATAGTGAAATGTCAGAACGAAGGGGGTGATGTCACCGCTGGGCATGATTAAAACCTGGGGGGGAGGCAGACGCTTGTCTTCTTCGTTACCAATCTCAGTTTGTGCATTACCCAGGGCAAAGTCTTCGTCAAAGATGTCCCGGTCGGCCAGTAGCGAATCCTGTTCCCAAGGTAAATCATCCAGATTCAGGGTGAAGTAAAACGGCTCGGGCAACTGGCGATCAGCATAAATATCGTTGTCTTCAAGGCGCTGCCACTCATTTTCTTCGTTCAAAAAGACAAAGTAATAAGTCCCTTCGTCAGGCTCAAAGCGGATCCCCATCTGCTTTTGGTTCATCACTGCATAATCTGAGGCCATATCGGTAACGACCTGTATGCGCCGCACCTGCTCTTCAAGCTCATCCGCAGGCTCTGTGCCTACCGCGTTAAATACAACGTAGCTTGCCGCAAGCCCCATTAATAGCAACACGATCATGACTTCCAGCAGGGTAAACCCACGCACCCGAAACGGGTGCTGAGATTGTGTTGCTACTGCCATCATTAACCAGCGTTGTTACCCAGATACTCATGCATGTTCCAGTTACCAATATCATCATCGGTACCAGGCTGTAGGTCCGGGCCATTAGAGTAAATATCAATAGTGCCCATTTCACCGGGGCTCATCATTTCATAGGGGTTGCCCCATGGGTCGTTTGGAATGCGATCAATAAAGCCATCTGACGGGTAGTTACGTGGAATAGGCTCGATGGTGGGGGCAGTTACCAGCGCATCCAGCCCCTGTTCGGTGGTGGGGTAACGGCTGTTTTTCAGCTTGTACATCTGCAGTGTATTCTCCAGCTGACGAATATCCAGCGCCGCTTTTTGCAAACGCGCATTATCGGATTCGCCCAGAATCTGCGGCGCAACAATTGCTGCCATAATACCAATAATAAACAGTACAACCATGACCTCAATAAGCGTGAAGCCTGAAGAACGAGACATGTATTTCATTATTAACTCACCATTTGATTTAAGCCCAGAATGGGCTGCAAGATTGCCAATACAATAAACAGTACCACGCCTGCCATTGTTACAATAAGAAGCGGCTCAAAGGTCTTCAATGACACATTGACCAGCGACTCAAATTCCCTGTCCTGATTATCCGCTGCCCGGCTAAGCATATTTTGCAGTTCTCCGGATTTTTCTCCCGAAGAAATCATATGCATCATCATGGGCGGAAACATCTTGGTATGGTCCAGCGCGGCGCGCAGGCTGCTTCCTTCTTTAACATTTATTGTGGCCGCTTCAATCTCCTGTTTCATGTAGCGGTTCTCCAGTACATCACCGGATATTCGCATTGCTTCAAGCAAGGGCACGGCGCTGGAGGTTAGTATGCTGAGTGTGCGTGCAAAACGTGATGTATTCAGGCCTTTTGAGATTTTTCCCAGCAACGGCGTTTTCAGTATCATCCTGTGATATTTGAGCCTCAAGGCCGGGTTTTTAAGCGCCTGACGTATGCCGACAATCAGCAATACAATAAAAACAGCCAGATACAGGCCATAATTTTGTAACCACTCACTGGTACTGATTAGTACCTGCGTAATCGTCGGAAGTTCCTGCCCCATGTTATCAAACTGGCCAACAATTTCGGGCACAACAATGGTTAGCAGCAGCACGACGATGGCTACAGCGAAAAACATCATTAAAGACGGATATACCATTGCCTGAATAATCTGGCTGCGGGTTTGCTGGCGCCGCTCGGTATAATCGGCCAGACGGTTTAATACAGTATCCAAATGGCCTGACTTTTCGCCCGCCGCCACCATGGCACGATAAAGTTCATCAAACACACTGGGAAACTCACCCATGGCATCTGCCAGTCCGTGGCCCTCTACGACCTTACTGCGCACAGCCATCATCATATTGCGTTGTGTAGGTTTGCTGCTTTGATCAGCGACTGCCAGAAGTGCTTCTTCAATAGGAAGGGCAGATTCGACTAACGTCGCCAACTGACGGGTCATCAAAGCCAGCTCTGACGCTGATACCCGGGGGGCAAAAAGGCTGAAGCCGGATTTTTGCCGCTTATTTTTTTCAGCGACCTGCTCGACCTGCACAGGGATCAGGCCTTTCTCCCGTAACTGTTGTCGAACCTGACGTGCGTTGTCGGCTTCAATAACACCGCTGCTGTTGCGGCCCTTATGATTGACCGCTTTATAGGAAAATGCTGCCATAATTAGTCTTCCCGCGTGACCCGCAGCACTTCTTCCAGAGAGGTCATTCCCGCCAACACTTTACGACAGCCATCTTCGCGTATGCTTGGGGTGGAACGTCGAACATACCGTTCAATAGCCTGCTCACCTTTACCTTCATGCATCAGTTCGCGAATGGTTTCATCAATCGTCAGCAATTCGTGGATTCCGGTCCGGCCGCGATAGCCGGTTTGATTGCAGGCAGCGCATCCCTTGGGAATATAAATATCCGGGTAGGAGGCCAGGTCATTAACACCCAGCACCTCAGCTTGCTGGGCGCTTGGCTGATGCGGCTCCTTACACTCAGGGCAAAGCGTTCTGACCAATCGCTGGGATAAGACCGCCAACAAGCTTGAAGACAGTAAAAAGGGTTCAATACCCATATCTTCCAGGCGTGTAATGGCGCCTGCAGCCGTATTGGTATGCAGAGTGGATAAAACCAGGTGGCCGGTCAAACTGGCCTGCACACCGATTTGCGCGGTTTCTGCGTCACGTATCTCACCGACCATGACAACATCAGGATCCTGACGCAAAATGGCGCGCAGGCCGCGGGCAAAGGTCATATCAACCCGCGGATTGACCTGGGTCTGACCGATACCGGCCAAATCAAACTCAATCGGGTCTTCAACGGTCAGAATATTACGGTCTTTGCTGTTTATTTCAGAAAGACCCGCATATAGCGTAGTACTTTTACCCGAACCTGTAGGACCCGTAACCAGAATGATGCCGTGAGGCTTGCGGATCAGGTCATCAAACTTATCACGATTGGCTTTAGTCATGCCCAAATCAGCCAGGTTCAACCGTGCATTATTTTTATCCAACAGACGCAACACCACACGTTCGCCGTGGCTGGATGGCATGGTTGAAACCCGCACGTCGACTGCCCGACCGGCAATACGCAATGTAATGCGTCCATCCTGGGGAACGCGTTTTTCGGCAATATCCAGCTTTGCCATAACCTTGATTCGTGAAACCAGCATTGAAGAAAGCTTGCGGTTTGGACGCAGGATTTCGCGCAATACCCCGTCCACGCGAAAACGCACAATCAGCTGGTTTTCAAACGTTTCAATGTGGATATCAGACGCGCCTTCTTTTATCGCCTCACCCAACATGGCGTTGATAAGTTTGATAATGGGGGCATCGTCTTCGCTGTCCAGCAGATCTTCGGTATCCGGTAATTCGTCAGCCAGCGCGAACAAATCACTTTCGTTACCCAAATCTTCCATAAGCTGTTTGGCTGCCGACGAGTCACGCTGAAACGCCTGAGTTAACAGATTATCGAATTTTTCGTCATCAATTTCTGTTAGCGTAAAAGGTTCACCGAAAAAGCGTCGTACTTCAGCAAAGACAGTAAAAGGCGTAGCCGCCGTGTAGTAAAGCACTGCAGGTTCGGTATTTGTTTCAAGCAGCACTCTGTTTCGCTTGGCAAAGCCAAAACTCAGCTGGCGCGGATCTGCCTGCTGCTCTTCAGGTTCTGCATCCAGTGCATCTTCCTGAGCCAGCATGGCGGCCTGTTGAAGTTGCTCTTCGTGCTCTGCCATTAGTCGTTATCTTCCTTTCTATTCTGCTCCAGAATATATTCTTCAAAGGTTGGTGGCAGGGCCAGTGCATCATCCCACTCTGGCATAGAAGGCTGCTCGTTCGCATCCAGGAACGTTTCGCCTTTCTGCTGGTGACGAATTTGCTGGGCACGAATGAAGTTATATTTGCGATGGCTGATTTCGTTCATGGTCACGCCGTCACGCACTATTTTAGGACGCAGGAATACCATCAGGTTGCGTTTACGCTTACTGGTAGATGTCGTTTTAAACAAGTGCCCCAGGATAGGAATATCACCCAATAGCGGCACCTTGGACACGCTCTCCTGAACGTCTTCGTCAATCAGGCCGCCTAATACAATTGTGCCGCCATCATCAACAATTACCGTGGTTTTAATTTGTCGCTTATTAATAGAAATATCGACAGAGGTGGCGCCACTGACACTGGACACTTCCTGCTCAATGGTCAGCTGTACCGCATCACCTTCATTGATTTGTGGCGTGACTTTCAACTTAATACCCACTTCCTGACGCTCAACGGTCTGGAACGGATTGGAGTTGTTATCACCGGTAGTTGTGCCGGTAATAATCGGCACTTCCTGACCCACGATGAAAAAGGCTTCTTCGTTATCCATGGTAGTCAGATGCGGTGTAGCCAGAACATTTGAATTGGTATCGGTGCTCACGGCCTGGACCACGGCGCCCCAGCCATCTTCAATCACACCGGCAATCAAACCGTTGGCGCCACCCAGCAAATTAGCCAGCGGTGTCAGGTTACCTTCAACAGTACGTTCGCGCTGAACCACATTACCTTCTTCGGTCACATAAGATTCATCAACTGTACGATCTTCTGCCTGTCTTAGCGCGACGCCCAATGAGCCAACCGGGACAACACCATTGTTAAACTGGGTGCCACCGCCTTCTTCAGAGACCCACTGCACACCTAAGGTTGTGCCGTCCCCCTCAAAGACCTCAACAATAATCGCCTCAACCTGCACTTGTGCGCGGCGCACATCCAACTGACGAATCACTTCTTCCAGAGATTGCATCATGTCAGGCTCGGCGGTAATCACGACTGCATTTGAATCTTTATGAGAATCAATGGAGATGTCGCGATTAGCGCTGCTTTGACGGCGCGCTGCATTGTTACCCGCGCTGCTTTCTTCGGCCTGAATACTGGCCGACACGCCCTGGAGCACTTTTACCAGATCTTCTGCTTTGGCATAGTTCAGGAAGATAACGCGAGTATTGCCGTTAGACTCCAGCTCCTGATCCATGCGCTTAATCAGGTTTACAATGCGCTGACGAGCCTTTTCTTCACCACTGACAATCACCGAGTTGGTTCTGTCATCGGCTACCGCTCGTGGCGCTGACTTACCGTTTGCCGCATTTTTGCCCTGGGAGCTGTTGATGCTATCAACGATGCGTACCATTTCAGACGCTGATGCATAACGCAGCTTAACGATTTCAACCTCTTCATCACCGGCTTTATCAACCCGCTCAATTATCTCAACCAGACGGTTTACCACAGCAGCACGCCCGGTCAGCATCATTACATTTGACGGGTCATGACTCACCACGTTGCCGCCACCAGCCTGGTCATTAAGCTGGCGCAGAATAGGAGCCAGCTCGCGTACCGGTACGTTATATACCGGAACAACCCGGGTAATCATTTCATCGCCGTCTTTGAGCGACCCTTCCACCACCGGAATGTTCGATGTTTTGGCGTCTTTAGAACGGACGACCTTCAACACCCCGTTTGGCATTTCGACCACAGCAAAATCGTACACTTGCAGCACGTTTAAGAAGAACTGGTAGTACTGTTCCTCATCCAGCATATCGTAACTACGAACGCTGATTTTGCCCCGCACGTTGGGATCGACGATGATTGTTTTTTGCAGGTTTTTGCCGACAATATTGATAAATTCATTGATATCAGTGTCTTTGAAGTTCGGCATATACTCTGCAGCGGTAACAGAAACGCTGATACTTAACAGCGCGGCGCAGGCTGCGGCGGTAAGTTTAGATAGCAAAGTACGACTGGCTCGCCTCATAATTCTTGTATTCCTGTATTATTCTGCACCGGCTTCTGGCATATCCAGATAAACCGTAAGATATTCGCCGCCTCTGTCCAGGGTCAGCTCGATAGATTGTGCACTGCGTAATTCATTCATTGCTGTCATGGTCTGCTGCGAATCGGTCAAATCATACCCGTTGATTTGGACAATCACATCGCCGCTTTGTAACCCGGCAGACTGAAAAAGTGAAGGGTTCTTACCCGGCTGGACCTGGTACCCGACCAACTGACCATCCTCGCTTTTGGGCGAGATAGAGATAAAGTCCGTAAAGCTGGCAGGCTCTTCACGAAGGGCTGCCGTCGCTTCGGCTGCTTCTCTGCTCAGTGTGGCTGATTCCCGACCGGCCGGCGGATTGCTGGGTGTTATATCACGTTGTCGGTTTGCGTTACGCTGACGCTGCTTGTTAGCCTTTTCATAATCAAGGCCGTCCAGCATCAGGGTTTCGTTGCGTGAACCATTTTTGATAATGACCCGATCGTTTTGCACCTGATGAAGGGTTACGTTTGTACCCTCTATTTTCTCGCCCAGCCCGTATACCATCTGAGTACCTTTATTTTCGATAATTGCAGCGGCATCTTCTACAATAGAGCTGGCAACCACACCGGTAAGCGTCAGGTTCAGGGACGTTTGGGGCGCATCAGTCACCTGCTCTGCAGGTGCCTCAGGGGCTTCTGATTGCACGCCAAATAAATTCAGCTGTTGTAATCGGGCAATATTGACCCCATTTTGCGCCGAAGACGTTGTCGACGTTCCTGAGTTGTTTATTACTGAAGGGGGCGCAGGCTGGTCAGGTTGTGGCCATAACTGCCAGAACAAGCGGGCAGCAAATGCAATAAGGTAAAGACTTAACAGCACAACGACCACAAGGCGCAACACTTTTTGGTGTCGCACAAGCTGAGCGGTCAGGGCGTTATAATTGAATTTATTTAATGTCATGCTGTCAACGAGGTACTGCTTTTATTAGTTAAAATTTGGTAAACCGGGCGTTAGCTGAACCATCATAGCTTAGTCAGCGTGGGGGCCACAACACTAAAACGAAAGAGTGACAAAAATATTACATGAGCGAATCCAAACAAGCCAAATCATCAGAAAATGTCAGACTGGACAAGTGGCTATGGGCCGCGCGCTTTTTTAAAACCCGCGCAATAGCCAGAGACATGGTGCAGTCCGGTAAAGTTCAATATAACGGTCAGCGAGCCAAGCCGGGCAGGCAGGTGGAAATCGGCGCCATGATAAAAATCCCCGCTGGTTGGGACCACAAAGAAGTGGAAGTGCTCAAGCTTAGCGAGAAGCGACTGGGCGCACCGCTGGCACGGGAACTTTACAGTGAGACGCAGGCAAGTATGGACAAGCGCGAAGAAAATCAGCTGGCTCGCAAGCTGAGCACCTTTCATAACCCGAAGCCTGACGGTCGCCCCGACAAAAAACAGCGCCGGGAAATCATTAAACTTAAACACAGTTAGTGTGTTGCCAGGAAAACTATATGACGCATTTTGATCAGTTACATCGATTTTTAATTAACAAAGCCAATGTTCGTGGCGAAATCGCGCGGCTCGACGATAGCCTGCAGCATATTGTTCACAGTTATGAATATCCGGTGCAGGTGCAGAAGTTATTGGGCGAAATGGCTGCTGCGACCTGCCTGCTTACCGCCATCCTGAAATTCAAAGGGGAAATCGGCCTGCAAATCCAGGGGCAGGGTGCGGTGAAATATGCGGTGGTTAACGCTACTCACGATTATACCTTGCGTGGTGTGGCCCGCTGGGACGAAGAAGCAGCGTCCTTACCAGAGCGCTTTGAAGATTTGATTGAAAAAGGTGTGTTGGTTATCACGATCACCCCACAGGACGGCGAGCGGTACCAAGGCGTTGTAGCGCTAGATAAGCCTTCTTTGTCTGAATGCATTGAAAATTATTTCGCGCAGTCAGAGCAGCTGGCCACCCAGGTGCTTTTGTATACCGATTTAAGCGACCCTGAGCGAGTAAAAGCGGCGGGTATGCTACTTCAGGTGATGCCAACGCAGGCAGAAAATACCAACGTGTCGCAGGATACGGAATTTGAGCACCTGAGTAAGCTGGCTGAGACGTTACGGACAGAAGAAGTCTTTGGCCTGCCGGTTGAAGATATTCTCTATCGGCTGTATCACGAAGAAGAGGTCGAGTTGTTTGAGCCACAGTCTGTCAGCTTTGCCTGCACTTGCTCGCGCAGCAGGAGCGCTGAAGCATTACGCAATGTTGAAAAAGCAGAGCTGCTTCAGGTTATCGAAGAGGAAGGCGCTGTTAAAATGAACTGCCAGTATTGCCACACTGAGTACCGGTTCGATGCCATTGATATAGAAGCCATCCATGCCGGGCACTTCGAGCAGGCGCCGGATAATCATCAGTAATAAAGACTATTGCAGGATGTAAAGTCGGGAGACCGTCTCCCGACTTATTGTTTAAAGTGAGTGATTAAAACCGGTAGCGCAAATTAACGGCAGCGAGTATTTCATCTTCTTCTGCCAACAGCTTGCTTAAACGCGCGTTCACCGACCAGGTATTGTCCAGATAGTGCGTAATATGCGCATCGATCCGGCCCACATTGCTGCCCGCGTATTTGTTCAGGCTCCATGCGCCTTCAAAGCGCATCTTTGTATTATGTCGCAGATAGATGAACCCGCCGATACGAGGCTCCAGATATATCTGGATTCTATCTTCATCGGCAGTCACACCAAGTCCACTTTCTGCGAACACGCCGCCGGATGTTGATAGCGGCAATGTCACTCCCCCAGAGACTTCAGTTTGTAACACTAAATTTCGGTTCAGCTCATCATCGAATACACGATCAAGTCCCACTTTTAATCCTGTTGAGAAGTCTCCGAAAACATCGTGGTAAGGCACCCTGGAGGCCATGTTGTATAGCAACGCCCGGTCCAGATGCAGGGCATTGTGTCGAGGCGTATAGCGCAGGCTGATATCAGCCAGAGACAGTGCGGTTTCCCCTGAATAATTACGGTTATCTGAATCAATATCACTGGCAACAGGGAAAAAGCGGAATAGTAACGACTGCGCACCATCAAAATTTTCTATGCCAGCAGCAACAAGCGCTTCTTTGCTGGTGTTAACCGGGTTTTTATAGTCACTGACATCCAGTGCCATATTCCTGAACTTTGCCTTCTGTGAGAGCAACTGTCGGCTGTTGGCCTGGTATCTGGTGTCATCAATAAGGTTGCGCTGACGAAGTAAACGGTTCAGGCTGACCGCATATTCATACTGTATAAAGCTCTCAGAACTAGCGCTGAAAGTTAAGAGTTTGCTGTCGCCGGATTCCAGATGGTGGCGGATAGTCTGCGCTGAATCCCCGCCGACTATTTCGCTAAGAGATTGTGCTTTCCACTTATTAGAAGGCAGCAGTCGGGTTTTAGCCACCAAATCTTGTGTCAGAGCGAAACGAACCACGTCGGCCGGTGTAACAATAGCGTCCATCTCGCTGAGAAGTGATGGCCGTGCCAGCGTTAAAAGTAGCTGCGTTACTGTGGCGCAGTTATAAGTGTGGAAAAAGTAATCAGGGCTGAATTGTCCCAACTCCCAAATCATGCCTGCAATAAGCGATTTATCCGACTTGCTTAAGCCTAGTGTGTACTCCCACACATTGCGTTGCTCAGCCTGGCGGTAGTGCTGCTGAAATGGTGCATAGGGTGCGACCTGAAAAATACCAGGCTTGCCTTTAATCAGTGTGTCATAAAGCAGTAAAGGGATATTCAGAGAATTTAACTCTGTAAAAAAGGTTACCCCATGCTGCACGTCGATATTCTCGTCATTGCGCCCGTCGAAACGTAACATGATGTGACCCATCATTGAGCTTGCCGACGTAACGTTTTCGGCCGCGAATACAAGATGAGCTTCTTCAGTGGGTACGCTGCGTTTGAATTCTTCATACTCAGCGCAACGTTCTGGCGATAACGAGCCGGGAGGCAGGTTTAAGAAGGTTTCAATAAATTGCTTTCGGGCCGGATACTGACAAGCCCGTTGCGCAGATGAGTAAATCAAATCGACCGTGGCGATAAGCTCAGCTTCTGCTGAGACGGGGTGGGATAAGTATCCCTGATAATTAGGGTTTAATGGCGCTTTATCTTTTAACTGCAGTAATGTCTGCCAAACTACTGATTCTGCTGCCTGTCCGTCATCAAGCTGGCGTATTAGCAGGCTTTTTTCAGGCATTGATGCCAGTGACGCAGTAGGGAAAATAAAGAGAATGCAATATAAAAAGGAAGCCAGAAGGCTTCCTTTATGACAAACAGTTTTCATGTAGGTATTAGCTACAAGGTACTGTCACTGATTCCTGATACCGCCACATTTTGTCTGTGCCGTAATCGGTAGACGAGCCGAATACGCCGCCGCTTAACAAGTTGATGAAGAAGGCGCCTTCAACTTCTTTATTAAGTGCTACGTCCGAACAGTTAGCATCCTGCGCTACCAGTACTTTATCTTTGTTTTCTTTTTTGACTGTCACTACACCCGGTACGGTTTGATTCTGACCGTCTACCGCCACAGTGGTTTGTTGACCGTTAGACGTTGTAACGTTCATTTTGTAGTTGTCTTCGGTAAGAATAGTGGCACATCCAGAGGTCAGTGCCGCAGTAGCGAGTGCTAGTCCGATTAGTTTTGCTTTCATCAAAATCCCTTAATTATAAATCTGCCAGAAAAAAGGCGGCCTCAATATATAGTTTTTAGTGATAATTGCAAATTCTAATCATTTTTTATGATCTTTTAAGCGCTTTGTCCGTAGGTCAGCATTTTTTATTTATAGTTTTTTAAATATTAATTAAACTTTTTTGAATGCTTTCGCCGTATTGTATTTTAACAGTGAATAGTCGGGCTTATCACAATACGCGTCGACTCTTATTGTTATTCCTTCGTTTATTACTTTCTCATGGTGATGAGTTTGGCCCGCCACTTGATGGCGGGCTTTTTTGTTTATTATGAATACGCACCGGCCGAGTACGTTAATTCATAGCTATGGCTATAAATTTCCAGAATGTTGCCAAAGGGGTCTTCCATATAAATCATTCGGAACGGCTTTTCGCCCGGATAGTAATAGCGAGGCTTAGGCATACGGCGTTTACCGCCAGCCGCTTCAATTTTCTCAGCCAGGCCTTCCACATCAGGATCCTGTACGCAGAAGTGGAAGATGCCGGTTTTCCAGTATTCAAAGTTATTTTCCGGATTTTCCTGATTTTTAAATTCAAAAATCTCAACACCAATGCGATCACCGGTCGACAGGTGGGCAATCCGGAATTCTCCCCAGCCTGCACCGAAGACATCCGTACACATTTCACCAATGGCACTGTCGTCTTCTTCAATTCTGGTGGGTTCCATAATCAGGTACCAGCCAAGGACTTCAGTATAAAATTTTACAGCAGCATCCAGGTCAGGTACTGACAGACCGATGTGCGAAAATGTTCTGGGGAATGGGGCTTGTTGACTCATGATTTTGCTCCGGTAAGTGATGAATTCATGAGCAAGGTTACGCTGAATATCTCAAAATGATAAATTATGGTTTTTTCTTATTTTGATAACTTCACATTATGAAAATAAATCCCATCTGGTTACGCACGTTCAGCGTGCTGGTGGAAACAGGCCATTTTACCCGCACCGCCGAAAAACTGTTTATGACGCAACCGGGAGTCAGCCAGCATATTCAAAAACTGGAGTCGGCCTGTGGCTATCCGTTAATTAAACGCGCGGGAAAAACCTTTACCGTTACCATGCAGGGTGAAAAGCTGTACACCTACGCCCAGACGCTTGAAGATAATGAGCAGCAGTTACTGATGCAGTTGGGAGCCGATGATCCGTACAGCGGTCCCTGCCGGATTGCCTGTTCCGGCTCCAGCGCCATTCGCCTGTACGCCAGGCTGCTTGAAGAGCAGCAGGTCTATCCGGGATTGCGCATTCATTTACAGGCCGCGCCCTACCAAAGTGTGCTCAATGCCTTGAAAAGTAATCAGATTGACTTAGGTATTGTGACCGAAAAGCCGGATTCGCTGAGCTTTGAGGCCCGAAAAATCGGCCGTGAGGCCATTGCCATTATTGTTCCGGCCAGTCGCCCACAGGGCGCGCAGAATCTGTCAGATTATCTGTTTGACCTGGGGATGGTACGCCACCCGGACAGCGATTATTACACCAGCTTATATCTAAGCCATAGTGAATCGGATACTCTGCGGGCGGTGCCGTTTAACAAAATACCGACCATGAGTTTTGTTAACCAGATTCATGAGATTTTGCTACCGGTGTCTATGGGGCTGGGGTTTACTGTACTGCCACGCAGCGTGCTTGAAGCCAGCGCGTATCAAAGCGCGTTAAGCGTCATGGGGAATATTCCGCTGATTGAAGAGCCGCTGTACCTGATTTATCGCAGTGACCGGGACTTGCCCGCGCGTATGCATACCCTGATACCGGTGTTACAAACGCAGTTGGATCAGGTATAACGGCATAAAAAACGCTACCCGAAGGTAGCGTTGTATTTACTTTTTCTGTGTTATCTCCCGATCAGGGCATCATGCCCGTGACCTGACAATTAACGTTCGTCAGACGGCGCGTAGCGCTGTAGCCAGTGCGCATAAGGCGCTGGCATGACCCATGATGGCTTCTCTACGCCCAGCTTTTTGGCCGCAAAATATGCCCAGTGGGGATTAGTCAGATGCATCCGGCCGACCATGACCAGATCCAGCTGCGCTTTTTCCACGGTCTCGTTGGCCAGCTCCGGCGTATCCACACCCCAGGCTGTTGCCACCGGAATGTCGGCTTCACGGCGCACCCGCTCGGCAACCGGTGCCAGGAATGCCGGGCCCCACGGAATGTTGGCATCCGGTGTATTAAAGCCAACACTCACACTGACAAAATCAGCGCCTCTGGCTTTAAACTGTTTAACCAGTTCAATAGACTCCGTCTGAGTCTGTTCATCATCACCATCATATTCAATCACACCAAAGCGGATGGTCAGTGGCAGATTGTCTGGCCATACTTCGCGTACCGCGTCCAGCGTTTCCAACAGGAAACGGCCCCGGCCTTCGGCATCGCCGCCGTATTCATCGGTGCGAGTATTGGCATGTTTAGAAAAGAAGCTCTGCGCCAGGTAGCCGTGGGCAAAGTGCAGCTCCAGCCATTCGAACCCTGCGTCCAGTGCACGTTTTGCACCGGCCACAAAGTCGGCTTTTACCCGCTCAATATCGGCTTTGGTCATCGCTTCTGGGGTGCGTGGTAGGTTGGCGCCAAAGGGAACCGCTGAAGGCCCAATGATTGGCCAGCCTTTCGGATCGTCTTCGGCCAGGTGATCATCACCATTCCAGGGGCTGTTCGCTGATGCTTTACGACCCGCGTGGGCAATCTGAATACCGGCTACTGCACCCTGATCTTTGATGCGCCGGGCCACGTTGGCTAAACCTGCTACATGTTCATCTTTCCAGATACCCAGATCTTCAGGTGAAATCCGGCCTTCTGGTGATACCGCCGTTGCCTCAACAATCACCAGGCCAGCCCCGCCACGGGCAAATGACTGATAGTTAGCTTCATGCCACTGGTTTACAAAACCATCTTCTGCGCTGTACTGACACATAGGGGGGACGGCGATACGGTTGCGCAGAGTGATATCTTTTAGCGTAAATGTGTCGAACAGTGCTGACATAGACAAATATTCCTTCTTTATTTAATTGAAGGTGCCACGCGCAATGATTGGCCAGCGCTGTAGCCCTTAAAATTTAAGTGAGCAAGAGATAACTTGCGATACACACTGTAAATAAGGATGATTGTTCATATAAAAAATGAATGTTTTAAATAAAGCTGTTCCAAATTATGAATATCGCGTCGAAAGATTTTAATCTGTTAATGCTGTTTACCGTGCTGTACGAAGAACGAAGCCTGAGCCGGGCGTCAGTGCGGATGAATCTGAGCCAGCCTGCGTTAAGCCATAAGCTAAAGAAGCTGCGAAATGAGTTTGATGACCCGTTGTTCGTAAGAACAGGGCGCGGCCTGACACCCACGCCCAAAGCGGACATTCTGGCCGAAGATGTATGCAGACTGGTGAAGTCTTTAGAGCGCTTTTACGTACGTAGCAGCGAAGACGATTTTGCGTCGCGCACCGACACGATTCGCTTATACTCTACCGATTTTATGGAGCTGATGTTACTGCCGCGTCTGATAAGGCGGGTCCAGGAAGTCGCGCCGAAGGTACGGATCGTGGTGCGAAATACCACCGGTGAGCTTCCTGCAAAGGCACTGGAAAATGGCGACTGTGACGTCGCTATAGCCGGCTTTTTTGCTCAACTGCCCAGTCACCTTTTCAGACAGTCTCTGTCGCAATTCAGGTTTGTCGTGCTTAGCGATCGTCAGAATCAGTATTGGGGCCATGCCCGGACACTGACCAACTTTTTGCGCTGCAAACATGTGGTCACGACGCTGACCGGCGATCTTTCAGGCGTTATGGACAAAGCGCTGGAAAAGCAAGGTCTGAGCCGGGAGGTCATAGCCGGTGCTTCAAGCTTTCTGACCTTGCCTTATGTTATTAAAGACTCAAATATGTTGCTGACCTGTCTGGAACCAGTTGCCGTGCATATATGTGCTGCCGACCCGGCTTTTGAGATGCACGCAGCGCCGCTGGACATTCAACCCGCCCGTATTGAACAGGTCTGGCACCCCCGTACCCATGAAGATCCATTAAGAAAATGGATACGCAGTGAAATAAAGACCATCCTGGCAGAACATGCCCAAACCTGCGCACGTGCTGCCGACTAATAGTAAGGGGCTAGCGGCGAAGTTTATCTTTAATCGCCGTTAACTTTGCTTTGGAGTTATCGCACCAGTAGCATCGGGTCTCAGGCGCCATAACCAGCGCGTTTACAAAGCAGCGTTTGGCATCATCCAGCTGATTGGCTGCCAGGTAAGCTTCACCCAGACTGTCCCACAGATTGCCATCGTTTTCGAACAACTCGACATTCAAAGACAACAAGGCAATAGCACGACCAGGCTGGTTTACTTCCAGCAAAGCAAGCCCTGCGCGGTTTAACACATAACGTTCCTGGGTCTGCGCCTCAAACTGCGCTTTGACACGCTGTTTGAGACTGGCCGGCGTGCCTGTGAATGAAACTGCATAGCGCAGGATTTCGGTGACCGGACCGGCAGCAAACGAGGGCGGGTTAAACACATTATCAAAGAGCATTAACTCAATATTTTCACTGATGCTCGGCGTACCCTGAACCATGGAATTCGAGGCATAAATAATGGCCAGATCTTCTTCCTGTAACCATCTCAGGTCGAAATAATAAATGCCGTTTGAGCCATTATGACCGACCATTTTGGTGTCTTTGGGTGAGGCAAAAACGCTCCAGCCATAACCATATTGAATGTCGTTGTTATCAACATTCTGACTGATATAGCCGGTCGTTAATCGCGCTACCTGTTCTTTGTCCAGAATGACATGATTACGCAGTGCCAGATACCAGTTGTACATATCGTCTAAAGAAGAAATCAGGCCCCCATTACCTTTCAGGCTCCAGGCGATTTTTTGATCGGCTTGATAGCGCGACAACGTGCTGGGTACTTCCACAACGCCAGCCCGATACCCCAGGGCTGCCACACCATCTTTACTTTTGCTGTGAAGGTAACCTGTATGTTGCATATCAGCAGGCTGAAATAAGCGTTCCTGAAGGAAGGTTTCGTAAGATTGATTGGCACTGAGTTCGATGATGCGCGCCAGCAAGCTATACCCGACATTCGAGTAGTGATAGGTCTCGCCCGGTTTGCTAAGTAGTTCCATCTTCATAACGCGGGTAAAAAATTTATCCGTCTCAATGTGCGTAAAATCATCGATGCCTACACCACCGGGCAGGCCGGAAGAATGCGTGAGTAGCTGGTGCACCGTAATTCGCTGCTTATCTTCAGGTACGGTGGGGAAATAGCGCGCCAGCGTATCATCCACACTTAATTTGCCGTCTTTTTCCAGCAGCATAATGGCGGCGGCCGTAAATTGTTTGGTCACTGAACCGATATCGAACAAGGTGGCTGTGGTGATCGGCGTTTCAGCAGCCCGGTTGGCGTCGCCATAGCCTTTTTTCAGGATGATTTTATTACCATCAGCAATGAGTACTGCGCCGGAAAAGCCATTGTCTACGCTGCGCGTCAAATGATTATCAATGCGCTCAATGGCCCATTCAGGCGGGGCGTCTGCTGCGGCAGGGTGAGATATGCCAGCAATGAAAAACAACCCAATGAAGACATGAAAAATCCGTCTCATAAAAACATCCTAATAATGCAAATACAGATATAAGTATACCATATAGCCGACGGCGTAGCCTGGCTAGACCGGCAACCAGAATTCGGCAATAAGCCCTTGTTCGGGATGATTACGTAACTCGATATCACCATGGTGTCCGGAGATGATACGACGGGAAATCGCCAGTCCCAGTCCCGAGCCAATACTGCCACGCGCTTTATCACCCTGAATAAACGGGGCAAACACGTTGGCCAGGTTTTGTGCCGGTATACCCGGACCGAAGTCGCGAACTTTGCAGTAGATCCGACGAGACTTTTTATCAAAATAGCTGGTGATAGTGATCTTGTCGCTACCATAGCGAAAGGCATTCTCAATCAGGTTGTCCAGTACCCGTTTAATACCGATGCGACTTAAAGCACTGGTAGGCAATTCTCCCAGCTTAAGCGTGATCTGATGGGTTTCCTCAACATGCCGGGCCTGGGTCAGCTCATTGATTAAATCGTTTAAATCCGTAGGTTCGTAGCGCGCCGATGAGTCTACGCGGGCATAATCGATAAACTGGTCAATGATGGCATTCATATCTTCAATATCATTCACGATGCCCTCCCGGATCCATTCGTTATCCTGCGAAAGCATTTCTGTTGCCAGTCGGATCCGGGTCAGCGGCGTGCGTAAATCATGTGAGATACCGGCTGTCATCAGGGTACGGTCGTTTTCCAGCTGTTTGATCCCCTGGTTCATGCGATTAAATGCCCGGGTCACCTCGATAATCTCCGCGCTACCCTGCTCTTCTAATGGCGGTGGAAAGCGGCCTTTACCGACCTCCAGCGCGGCTTTTTGCAGTGCATGCAACGGCCGGTTCAGGCGTCTGACAAACAGCCAGCCGCCGACCACACTTAAAATACCTATCACCATCAGGTATATCGTCAGTGGTGAAATATCAGCATTGGCCCAACCGGATAAGGGAATCAAAATCCACGTATCAGGTTGCGCTTTTAGTGAAATCCACACCTGATACGGCTCGCCTTCAACCGCGTCGTCATCAGGGGTACTGATACGCACATCGGCGCGCTGCAACAACTGCTCAGATACCTGATTAGACATGAAACGATATGGGGTCGCGCCGCTCAGGCCCTGTTCGGCGGCAGCAGCTGAGGGAAGAATTTTTATGCCAGTCTGGCGACTGAACTCCAGTTGTTTATTTCGGCCAGCATTGAGAATGTCCTGTGACAGCATACTCTGGACCTGCGTCGCCAACAGACTGTTAATTTGCGCGGAGGTCGGCCGGATGAAGTAGTAGGTCACTGATAAATAACTGACAACCTGATTGATCAGCAACAACATACCAATCAGTAATACTGTCTGGCCAAACGCACTTTTAGGTAAAAACCGCATTATTGGGAACCCGCCGGATTACTGTGCCTCACCATCGGGAACAAATACATAACCTAACCCCCAGACGGTCTGAATATAGCGCGGGTTGGCCGGGTCGGTTTCCAGCATGCGGCGTAAACGTGACACCTGCACATCAATGCTTCGCTCAAGGGCGCTGTAATCACGGCCACGGGCCAGGTTCATCAGCTTGTCCCGTGACAGCGGTTCCCGGGGATGGGTAACAAGGGACTTCAGCACGGCAAACTCACCGCTGGTCAGTGACAGGGGCTTACCATTATCTGTCATTTCACGGGTGGCCAGATTCAACTTGTAGCTGGCAAATTCGATCACCTGCTCACCGCGCGAAGGTGCACCAGGTGCATCCTGCACTTTACGGCGTAACACCGCTTTAGCGCGAGCCAGCAACTCACGTGGATTGAATGGTTTGGGCAGATAATCATCGGCCCCCATCTCAAGGCCGATGATACGGTCTACTTCATCGCCTTTGGCCGTCAGCATAATAATGGGAAGGTCACTTTCGCTTTGGCGCAAACGACGGCATATCGATAAGCCATCTTCACCAGGTAGCATCAGGTCCAGCACCATCAAATGAAAATTTTCCCGCTCCAGCAGACGATTCATTTGTTCAGCATCCGCCGCAGTGCGCACCTGAAACCCCTGTTCGATAAGGTAGCGCTCCAGCAAACCGCGCAAGCGCATGTCATCATCCACTACGAGAATTTTTGATGTTTCCTGACCCATTGTCGTTATCCTGATTTTTTCTTCACTATAACCAAAAACAGAGTCAGGACAAATGCCTGCAGCGCGGGAATGCAATTTTGAATGTTACAAATGTTTTCAGTGACCTATAACAGCAACGGCGATGTGAGCAGCACCATCCCGTAGCCGGCGCTGTAGGCCAGCAGTAACAGCAGGCTGTATTTGCCATAGGTGGCGAACGTCAGACCTTTCACTTTGCTCATGGTAACGATGCCGGCTGCCGAGCCGATGACCAACAACGAGCCACCAACACCAACTGCGTAGGTCAGTGCCAGCCACTGCGGTGTCGACATGACGATATCGGCTTTAAGCAGCGCGGCGGTGAGCGGCACGTTATCAATGGCTGCGGATACAATTCCCATGAGCATGTTCGCAAGTGCAGGCGGGAACCATTGATAAACCAGTAACAGCGCATCCAGCGCTTCAATATGCTGAAGCATGCCAACCAGCAGTAATACGCCCAGAAAGAATAGCAACGTATCAAATTCGATCAGACGGATGTAATCAAGAATGGGATCCTCATACTTTTCTTCACCCATAAAGGTCGCCACCAGAAACATGATTGCCATGCCCGCCAAAAATGACAGCATGGGCGGAATACCAAAAAAGACATTACCCAGCAGCGTCAACACGATGGTCGATAGAAAAATACCCGCGATAACATAATCCACGGGCCGTGACGCATGTCGGGTTTGTTTTATTTTGACCGTACCGTTAAGGCCGATACTGAGCAACGATGCCAGCAGAAGAACCGCCGCAAAAGACGGTGCGATCAATGTTAGAAGTTCGGTAATGGTGACTTTGCCCTGCAGAAAAATCATCAGCGTGGTGACGTCGCCGGTGATCAGCGAGACGCCACCAGAGTTAACCGCAAACACGACCAGCACCGCGAAGCGCAGCGTTTGGTGAAGCGGTAACCCTAAAGAGAGAACCAGGGCAACCGAGACCAGTGTCGCTGTGATGTTATCGGCCAGCGAAGAAAAGCAGAAACTGAACAGGGCGGTGCTGAAAAGCAGCTTTTTAAGGGAGATTTTTGCCGGCATCAGCAGGTTGAGCATATTCTCAATCAGACCTTTGCGGTTCAGGTAAGCCACAAACGTCATGGCCGCCACCAGAAACAACCACAAGGTCGATATTTCGGTAATATTGTGCTCAAGCGCCTCATGCACGCTATGACGCTGCGCCACCGGGGTCTGAATAAATAATAAAATCCAGGCTAGCGTACCCAGAAAAAGTGTCGTTTTTGCTTTGTTTACGTGAATCAGTTCTTCAAACACCACACCTGCCAGCGCAAGTAGTGCAATGCCAATCAGAAGGAGGTCGAACATGGTCAGATAGCCCGGTAGGTTGAACGCACGCAGTTTACGCGCGACGTCGGGCAAAAACTATCTGTGCGCGATTAAACCGGGAGTTTTCAGGCTATAAGGGGGTCAGGCCTTGATTTACATCAAGAAATTGTTAATAAACGGTGTGGATTCAACTAAGCTGATGTTTTGCTCAGTCGTCACTTATCCAGTCCATTTGATGACCAGCGCGGCGCTTTTTATCCAAAATATCTTCAATGAGCGGCGTAAGAATCAACTCCATGGCCAGCCCCATTTTACCGCCGGGTACAACCAGCGTATTGATGCGGGACATAAACGCCCCATCAATCATCTGCAGCAAATAAGGAAAGTCGACATTTTTCATCTCACGGCGAAAGCGAACCACCACAAAGCTTTCATCCTGAGAGGGGATTTCGCGGGCGCTGAACGGGTTGGACGTATCCACCGTAGGCACGCGCTGAAAATTAACGTGAGTACGGGAAAACTGCGGCGTTATGTAATGAAAATAGTCATCCAGGCCTCTTACGATGCTGCTCATCACCGCTTCACGCGAGTGGCCGCGGTCGGTGGTGTCCCTGACTATCTTCTGGATCCACTCAAGGTTTACAATGGGCACCATGCCGACAAGTAAGTCCACATGCTGCGACACATCATTTTCTTCCGTTTTAACCCCGCCATGAAGCCCTTCGTAAAACAATAAATCCGTATTTTCCGGTAACGCCTGCCAGGGCGTGAAGGTGCCGGGCATCTGGTTAAAAGGCACTGCATCATCAAAGGTATGCAGGTACTGTCTGAATTGCCCCTGACCCGATTGGCTGTATTCATGAAACAGTGACTCAAGCAAATCAAAATCGTTGGCTTTAGGGCCAAAGTAGCTGATATGGCGGCCTTGTTCCTGGGCTTTACGGATCTCAACCTCCATCTCTGGCCGGGTAAACCGGTGGAAACTGTCACCGCCTACAACAGCCGCATTCACCTTCAGGTTTCTGAAGATGTGACGGATGGCATTTGTGGTAGTGGTCGTTCCTGCACCAGATGAACCAGTGATAGCAATTATTGGGTGTTTGACGGACATAACGTTGATTCTGCGTAGAGCCGGACACTAGTTATAAGCTGGCAGATAGTATTAATCAAGAGGGGGCGGCGTAACTAAGTGATTATCCGGTAAGGTAAAGGCGCACAAAATATACGCACAGGAAGGCTGCTGAGCCGGTGGAAAGAAAAGGCCGGCCACCATAGCCGGCGTTTCAAATCCGTTATTTTTCTGGCTGACTCTCACGCGAAATAGCGCGATGTGCAATATCTGTCCGGTAGTACATGTCCTGCCAACTGATTTTGCTAACCAGATTATAGGCATTTTGCTGTGCGGCTGTGACATTGCTACCTAGCGCCGTGGCGCAAAGCACCCGTCCGCCGCTGGTCACGGTTTTACCATCCTTTAATGCGGTGCCGGCATGAAATACTTTGCCATCAAGCGCCGCAGCAGCATCCAGGCCGCCTATCTCATCGCCTTTATTGTAGCTGTCCGGGTAGCCACCGGCCGCCAGTACCACACCTACCGCGGCCTGGTCATCAAAACTGATGGACTGACCAGATAGTTTTTCGTCGCAGGCGGCTAAACATAAAGGCACCAAATCAGATTGCAGGCGCATCATGATTGGCTGGGTTTCCGGATCGCCAAAACGGCAATTGTACTCAATGACCTTGGGCGTGCCGTCGGCCATTATCATCAGACCAGCATATAAAAAGCCTTTGTAAGGGTGCCCTTCAGCTGCCATACCCTCAACGGTAGGGGTAATCACTTCGTCCATAATGCGCTGGTGGATATCCGGGGTGACCACTGGTGCCGGAGAATAGGCGCCCATGCCACCGGTATTCGGTCCCTTATCGCCATCAGCGGCGCGTTTATGGTCCTGGCTGGTGGCAAACGGCAGTATATTTTTCCCATCGACCATGACGATAAAAGAGGCTTCTTCACCATCAAGAAACTCTTCGATCACCACACGACTGCCCGCCTCGCCAAATGCATTCCCAGCCAGCATGTCACGAATAGCGGCCTCAGCATCTTCGACCGTCTCGGCAACAATTACGCCCTTGCCCGCCGCCAGGCCATCGGCTTTAACCACAATTGGCGCGCCTTTTTCTTTTACATACGCCACGGCCGGTTCAATATCTGTGAAATTTGCATAGTCGGCAGTGGGGATGGCATGACGAGCCAGAAAATCTTTGGTAAATGCTTTGGAACCCTCAAGCTGCGCTGCAGCCTGAGTGGGTCCAAATATCTTTTGTCCTGCTTTTTCGAACGCATCGACAACACCTGCTACCAGCGGCGCTTCCGGGCCTACTATGGTAAGCGCGATACTGTTTTGCTCTGCAAAGTTAAGCAGTGCGTCAGTATCAGTAACACCAATATCAACATTTTTGAGCTTGGGTTCGGTTGCAGTACCGGCATTACCAGGCGCAACAAACACAGTGTCTACGGTTGATGATTGGGCAGCCTTCCAGGCCAGAGCATGTTCGCGGCCACCGCCGCCAATAACAAGTACGTTCATTAAAGCGTTCCGTTATTTATTCAGGTTTAACAAATTTGAGGGTCATGCGATTGCTTTCGCCAATCGCCAGATACTTCTGTTGATCTTCTTCACCCAGTGCCAGTGTCGGCGGTAATGTCCACACACCTTTGGGGTGCTGCGCATTGTCCATTGAGTTGGCATTGATGTCACTTTCAGCGTCCAGTTTAAAACCTGCCGCTTCTGCTGCCTCTACCACAAAAGACTGTTTTACATAGCCGCTTTTTTCCATCATGGCATCATCAGCAGACTCAGGCATTTTATGATCAACCACACCTAACACACCACCTGGTTTAAGTGCTTTGTAGAACGTTTTAAAAGCCTGTTCAACGCCTTCCTGGCCACCATTCATATACCAGTTATGGACATTACGAAAAGTAAGCACAGCATCAGCGCTTCCTGCTTCTGCGATATCCATGGATTTGCCGGGGTGAAACGCCGTCAGTTCAACGTCGCTGTATACACCGCCATCTTTCATCTTACTTTTGAAGTTCTCAAGGGATTTTTTATAGTAATCGCGGGTATCTTCGTCGACATGAAAATGTGCTGCAATCAGTTTGCCGTTCTCGCCCACTACACCAGTCAGAATATCGGTATACCAACCGCCACCTGGCCAGATCTCAACCACTGTCATATCAGGTTCAATGCCAAAGAAGCGCAGAGTTTGCTGAGGGTTACGATATTCATCCCGCACAGTCGCGTCAGCAGTACGGTGATCAGCTTTTATCGCGTCAGTAATTTCATCTGCCATTACAGGCTGAGCTGAGAGGGCGAATAAAGACGCGGCTACGAGTCGCAGTGTTGTTTTCATGGTTTTTCCTTAAATACATTTATGGTTAGGTGCCATGCCCGCAATTACTGCCTGTAGCGGACCGTTAAGTAGAGTAACTTACTCTCGTAACGGAAAAAAGACAGTAGTGGGCGTTAAACCCACTACGCGTGCAAGACCAAAAATGTTTTAAAGATTAGTGTTTAAAATGGCGCATGCCTGTAAACACCATAGCAATATCATGCTCGTCGGCGGCGGCGATGACTTCCTCATCACGCATTGAGCCACCAGGCTGGATAACTGCCTTTATACCTGCACTGGCAGCTGCATCAATACCGTCTCTGAATGGGAAGAATGCATCTGAGGCCATCACAGAGCCTGCGACTTCAAGGTTTTCGTCCGCGGCTTTTATGCCGGCGATCTTGGCAGAGTACACGCGGCTCATCTGACCGGCGCCAACACCAATTGTCATACCATCCTTGCAATAAACGATAGCATTAGATTTTACGTATTTTGCCACTTTCCAGCAGAATAACAGATCGCGTAATTCTTCCTGGGTGGGCTGACGCTTGGTGACAACGGTCAAATCGTCCATCTCCACCATCCCAAAGTCACGTTCCTGGACAAGCAGACCACCATTCACACGTTTGAAATCATACCCTTCGGTTAATGTGCCATGCCAGTCGCCACAGGCAAGCAGACGCACGTTTTTCTTGGCTGCAACTATTTCCAGCGCCGCATCGTCCACCTCAGGGGCAATAATCACCTCGACAAACTGTCGATCGATAATGGCCTTGGCTGTCGCTGCATCCAGCGTACGGTTAAAGGCGATAATGCCGCCAAACGCTGATGTCGGGTCTGTTTTAAAAGCGCGGTCATAAGCTGCTTCAATATTTTCACCGATGGCGACGCCGCATGGGTTGGCATGTTTAACGATAACGCAGGCGGGTTCTTCAAATTCTTTAACACACTCCAGCGCTGCATCGGTATCAGCAATATTATTGAACGATAACGCTTTGCCCTGAAGCTGTCGGGCGGTTGCCACCGAAGCTTCCTGAATGGTGTTTTCAACGTAAAAAGCGGCTTCCTGGTGGCTGTTTTCACCGTAACGCAAATCCTGCTTTTTAGTCAGCTGCATATTGTAGGTACGCGGAAATTCACTGTGCTCATGTTCGCAATCATCTTCGCATGCCACGCGATCGATGCGTGCGCCAAAGTAGTTTGCAATCATGCCGTCGTACTCGGCAGTATGCTCAAATGCTTTTATCGCCAGGTCGAAACGCGTTTCATAAGTCAGCGAGCCGTCGTTTGCATTCATCTGTTCTAACACACGGCCGTAATCGTCGGCGTTAACGACAATGGTCACATCTTTATGGTTTTTCGCGGCTGCACGCACCATAGTTGGTCCACCGATATCAATATTTTCGATAGCGTCTTCAAGGGTACAATCTTCATTGGCCACCGTGGCCGCAAACGGGTAAAGGTTAACCACCACCAGATCGATAGGCGCAATCTCATTTTGTGCCATAACGCTTTCATCCTGACCGCGTCGACCCAGAATGCCGCCGTGAATTTTAGGATGCAGTGTCTTCACCCGGCCATCCATAATCTCAGGATGCCCCGTGTGGTCTGAGACTTCTTTAACCGGCAGACCTGCCTGCATTAACAACTTGGCTGTGCCGCCTGTGGAAAGCAGTTCTACGCCAGCCTGACTCAGGGCTTCTGCGAACTCAACAATACCGGTTTTATCCGAAACGCTTAACAGCGCGCGCTTGATAGGTTTGGGTGTTTGCATAGTGGTGTCTTTGCTACTTTTAGATCATTGAAACAAAAAGAGCACCGTATTGAGGTGCTCTTCGGTGGGCCAGGCCCGTCTTTCTTAGTTCATGCCGTATTGCTTCAGCTTCTTGCGAAGTGTGCCACGGTTAATGCCCATCATGATGGCCGCGCGGGTTTGGTTGCCGCGGGTATAAGTCATGACTTCCTCAAGCAAAGGCGCTTCAACTTCGGCCAGTACCAGTTCATAAAGATTATCGATGTTCGCGTTATCTAATTGCTTAAGATACTTATTTACAGCCTGCTTTACC
>CAZOYR010000013.1:42430-48182 GCA_964584105.1 uncultured Alteromonas sp. | reverse complement strand
GTTTTGCGATGCTCACCCTGACCATACCGTTGTGGTGTATGCAAATACCTCTGCAGCGGTTAAGGCACGCGCTGACTGGGTAGTTACCTCAAGCATCGCGCTGGAGATTGTTGAGCATCTGGATGAACAGGGTAAGCCAATCATTTGGGGACCTGATCGTCATCTGGGGTCATATATTGCCAAACAAACCGGTGCAGATATGCTGATGTGGCAGGGCGAGTGTATTGTGCACGACGAATTCTCTGCGCAGAAGCTTCAGGATATGAAGGCCATTTACCCTGATGCTGCAGTTTTGGTCCATCCGGAGTCACCGGCCTCAGTGGTTGAGATGGCAGATGCAGTAGGCTCAACCAGCCAACTGATCAAAGCTTCTCAGGAGATGAGTAACGACACGTTTATTGTTGCTACCGATAAGGGCATTTTTTATAAAATGCAGCAACTGACACCGGGCAAGACATTTATTGAAGCGCCAACGGGTGGAAATGGCGCTACCTGTAAAAGCTGCGCGCATTGTCCGTGGATGGCAATGAATGGTCTGGAAGCGATATATAATTCACTCACACAAGGCACAGACGAGCACGAAATTTTCGTTGACGATGCATTGCGGGAAAAAGCGTTAATTCCGCTGGATCGTATGCTGGACTTTTCTGCGTCACTAAAAGCAAAACAGGCGTCTGCGTAATAAATCGGCGGTCAGGGCTTTTTTTCTTAAGAAGCCTTGATTCGGCAGGCAACATTACCTACTATACGCGCGCTTTGAATAAATATTTAAAGCATTTCGGAGAGATGGCTGAGTGGCTGAAGGCGCACGCCTGGAAAGTGTGTATACGTTTATAGCGTATCGAGGGTTCGAATCCCTCTCTCTCCGCCAGATTCAAAAAAAGCCCTGCATTGAGCAGGGCTTTTTTATTTGTGTTTAACAGAGCAGGGATGAGAACCCTCGGGTTCGACAAAACGGCAGGATAGCCGTTTTGCACCGCCGCAGGCTGCCCGCAGGGCGAGCGCCATGGAGAGCGCGAGTGAATCCCTCTCTCTCCGCCAGATACAAAGGAACCGCCTCAAGGGCGGTTCCTTTGTATCTGTTGAGTAAGTAAGAATGAGAAGCCGAGTGTCAGCGGTCGACACAACGGCAGGACAGCCGTTTTGCACAGCCGCAGGCTATCCGCAGGGCGAGCGCTATGGAGGGCGCGAGTGAATCCCTCTCTGCTTCAGATACAAAAGACAGCGCTAGCCTTCACCGCTATAGCTGGGACGCAAAAGCGATAATCGCCGTATCATGATTTACCGACCCATACGTCACGCGCTTCTAAAATGAAATAACTGATGCCAGGCTAGTTTGGCCGCGTGTTCCGAATACTTGGGTCGATTAAATAGGTGGTGCCGTCAACAGTGAATCGTATGATGTAATCGTGCAGAACGCCCTCAGGCGTACCATCCACATTTTTGTTGCGTACGACCAATAATTTGCTGGCTACCGAGTGCACCTGAAATTCTCTGGCATTTTGCGCACTGGATGCATGTCCTCGCCAGAGCGAATTAAAAGATTCGATACCCGCTTCGACATTGTCAGCATACGCTGTCATGATTTTTTGCTTTTGTGCGACTTCGTTCTGCTCAAACACTTTTAAATCAAAGTCATCGTAGCCTTCAGGAAAATGAAAGCGTATAAACTTGTTATCTTCAGTAAATTCAATAATATCGATAGGCTGGTTATCCCGATAAAGTGTAAGATTATCAGGTTCACCCTCATCAGCTTTGAATTCAACGTCAACAGCATTAGGATTGGCGTGAGCTGTAGCAGTCCATAGCAGCCCGGCGAATATCAAAAAGGCCCATGCGTGTGTAAGTTTCATTGGTTGTTCCTCAATTATATAAAGCCGTAAATATTTCTTCGTTTTGTATAAGCTTGTTGCGTCTACCTATTGCCCGCGCCTCGGTGTGGACTGCTCCACGTGTTGAGTACCGGTGCACGTAATACCGTTGTCAGGTATACCAGTCGCTGTGCCAGCGGCAGCTTTGTCCTGTTGTAGGAAAGTAAATGCATTAACTGACATAGTTTGGTCTCCATGTCATAGTGAGTTATGCGCCAGCGCGGTTTGTATATCCGTTTGTAGCGCAGCAAGTTCCGGATACTGCCAGATTAGCTCCGGAGTGTTGGTAACCAGTTTTTCTAATTGTTGATGATTTTGCTCTGATAATGCTTTTTCAAATAAGGCAATCAATGCCCCCGGCCCCTGTAAATTATCCGGCACATCCACATCCGACAGCTTTAGAATACTGCTAACCCGAAAGCGCCAGAGTCTGGCCGCCGGATCATTGGCTGATAAAAGCGTTTTTGCAAACGGTTCTGCTTTTAACTCTTTTCCCTGCGCCCGGAGTAAACGCCAGTACCAGTAATGGCGATGGTAGAAGGTCGCTGTCCAGTAGTTACCGCCCTGGTCAGGTTGCCGCGCATCAATAGCAAAGCTGTCATCGAAGCTTTGTTCGGCAAGGGTTAACTGGTCGCCAAGTAAATATGCTTCGCCCAGAAACGCGTGAATAGAGGCTAAGATTTCTCTCCACCGTGTATTGTCCTGATCATGGCGAACCAATTCCTCAACAGTCGTTTTTTGTGTCTTATAAATGGCAACGGCGCTTTCAATGTTGCCACTGTATACTTCTATTTTTGCCAGACGATTGTTTGCTAACACGACATTAATGCGCGCACGATAACTGTTTTCCAGACGTGCGATTTGCTCAAAAAGCTGCTTTTCACTGCGGTAAAAGCTCAGCGCCTGGGTTAGTTTAAGTTGCTTTTGATGGGCAGACCCAAGCCAGGAGTAAACATCGGCTAGGGTCGCGATGGCATCAAGATTTTCCGGCGCTATCGATACAACCTGCACGGTGACTTCAGCGGCTTTGAGAAAATACGCGATAGCGCCATCAGTATTGCCGCGACTATCCGCCAGCGTACCGAGGTTAGAATTTGCATAGGCGACCTCCATTAAGGCAGTAGTACGCGATGGGGCAAGATCCCTGAGCCGGAGGGCGGCGTCGCGGTACGCCAAAAACTGTTGCTCTGCCTTATCAAGATCATTTGCCACCCAGTTTGCATAACCTAACCAGAACTCTGCCTGCGCTTGTTCATAAATATAATCAAACGTATCCGGCGATTGTGCGGTCAGTTTCCGGGCCTGGGCCAGGCTTTGCTCAAATGCCTGAGTGGCTTTATCATATTGCGCGCTATCCATGTACACACTGCCTATCTGATACAGCGCTTTAGTTCGGTTTAATAAACTTGCGTCGCTGGTTTGTGTCTCCTCCAACTCAGCAAAATAGGTCAGGGCCTTTTCACCGACCGATTGCATGACATCCAGTCGCCCCAGCTTGTCCAGCTCGGTATGTAGATCACCAATTAAAAACTCTATGAGATCCTGGCTTTTGGCCAGACTGCGCTCAGCAGATTGCTGGCTTTGCCTGGCTGAAAAGGACGCGCTTGTGGCGTATAAGGTGGTGGCAATCAGTGCGCCGATTGCCGCGTAGCGAACCATCTGCGCGCGTCGCGCGCGGCGCTCAGAGGCCTTAATAAATGCAACCTGGTCAGTAGTCAGGGTAAGATCACTGTTTAGCAGGGTCTTACTGTCATCAAGGGGTTTTCCGGCGTTAAGCAGCAAGGCAGGGTCGCGGTTGGCACTACGCCATCGCACTACCTGATCGGACAGCTGATTGCGTAAATTGAGTAGCCACCGGTTAACCTGAAGCCAGCGCGCCAGTCTCGGCCAGTGGATGTACAGGGACTCGTGAGCCAGCGTGACGATGTCTATCCCATCAGGGTTACTTTCGCTCACGAGTAGCCTGGCTTGCAAAAACGTATCCACCAGCTGGCGTGATTTAGCGTCATTTCGAAGCTGGTCACAAACAGCCCATTTTCTCAAATAGCGCCCGTTTTGATCACAGCTGGTCAATTGGTTAAACACATGAGCGAAGCATTTTTGCACCGGTTTGCTGAGACTTCTGAACACAGCTTCAGCGTGGCTGGCTATTGCACCTTCAATGCCACCCAGTAAATTGTAATGCTTAAATGTCAGCATGCCGCCGGGTGTGCGCATGTCATATAGCTGAGTAAGGGTAAACTCAAGCAGCGGCAAGCTTTCAGGAGACTGCGCGGAACGATCAGCGATGACTTCATCCAGCGGAGGCTGACCTTTTTCGCCTTCTTCAAAATGTAAGCGCGCGGCCATTGCCGGCGTGGTTATCATCTGACGAATATTGTAGAGCGCCGGAGGCGACAGATCGTACTGACCACCATGTTGCTTCAGACGAAGAAAATCCGGTGTGGCGCTAAGATGGTGATAGCAGTCACTGCGTAATGTTGCGATAACAAAAATATCCAACTCTTCCACCAGTGCGGCAATCAGCTCAGCAAAGTGCTTTTGATGAGCTTCGCAAATAGCCGCTGATGTATAGAGCTCTTCCAGTTGATCAATTAAAATTACCAGCGTGGAAGATGGGTGGTGTGTATTTAATGCTTCGCGAATTTGCGTGATGAAAGCCGCTTTATCTTCTTTGGCTAATGTTGCGGTAGTGTTTATCTGATCGTTGGGTACAAGGTGTTGTGCGCTATTGGCAGCTAGTGCAGATACCAAAGCCCGAAAAGGGTCACCCTCAATATCCGCCGGGCGCATGACACCGCGAAGTACCGGTCCGCTACCGGGTAACAAATCAGGATTGTACAGCGCCGGTAAAATGCCGGCTCGGGCAAGACTCGATTTTCCCGCACCACTCATGCCGACAATCAGCAGAAACGGCTGGTGCATGGCGGCTTTGTATTTCAGCTTTTCCAGTGCTTCTGCGATTGCATCATCGCGTCCGCAAAACACATTAGCCTGTTCAAAACGAAACGCTTTAAGCCCCTGAAACGGATTCCCGCTGTACCATGCCTGCGCGTTGATCATCTCTGTTTCGGTGGGCGTGGGCAAAAAATCATCAAGCCAGCGGTGCAGGTGTTTTTCCAGTAAACATTCAAATTCACCGATGGTTTTATACTGATGATACGCGTTGCTGAAGCGCTGCTCGTTGTCTGTAAAGTGCCGATTAAAAAATGCATTAACCTGCGATGCGTTCTGGCCGGCCCGATCGGTGCGACGATATACCATCATTGCCGGTTTACCCTGAGTTTGCTGGGCGTGGCGGGCAGCCATAAACTCATATTCAGTGCCGGTTAACGGGCCTTTGAATGGTGCAGGAATGGCTGAGTCAGGCAACAATGTTCCTGTGCGTTGCCATAAGATAAGTATGAATAAATCAACATTGGCGGGGTCGGGCAGCTGAGGCTGAAAGGACTCTCTGGCTTCCAGTGGCTGCTCTTCCCAAAGCATGACATTGAGCTTGCTGCGATGACCAAATATTTTTCGTAGCCGCTCAACGACCCGCGCTGTCAAAGCGCGCTCGAGCACCACGTCCCCTGGCGAGGATACAAAAATATTGCAGGTGGGCATAGGAGGTATATTCGACTATGATAATATTTACAGTCTAGTTCAAAAATTAATCAGTCACATGCGCGATCGTATTAGCAAGGCGTTTATCGCTAAGCGGTGTGGTTTTGTAAGTCTGACGAACAGTGGTCAGAGGCGGCTCAGCTGTTCCTTCTTGCACCGATTACCAGTGAGCGGAAAAATCTTTTATGAACTCTGATTATGCCTGATCGCGCTGTCACTTCCGTTTATCAACAGTTTGTTGACTCGCCGCTGGTTCCGATGACCCTGAGAGTAGG
>CAZOYR010000013.1:40654-42330 GCA_964584105.1 uncultured Alteromonas sp. | reverse complement strand
AATTACGAACTCGCCTGCATATTACCCTTTGAGGCTCACGAATATGCTAAAGATTTCGATACTGAGAGTCAGCGTGTTTTTTTTGCGTTGCTGCAACATGCGCACTATCAGACAACAGAATCAAAAGTACTAGAGTTGAATGGAAGGCGCGAAGAGGCAGACATCGCCTATAGGGATTGCGCTGAGGTGCTGGTCAAAAACTGTGACGTATTGATAGCGCTTTACGATGGCAAGGAAAAGGCTGGTTACGGTACTGCCTGGACAACAAAACTCGCATTATCTGAAAAGATTCCGGTCATCTGGATTGATACTGAGCATGCTTGTGAGATTTATTTTATGCATCGGGAAAATGGCGAAACCATCACTGAACCCTTTGCTGAGTCTGTCCTGCATGAATGGCTGGGACATATTCTACTCTTTGATACACTGCTCAGCGCGCCCGAAACCGTACGAAAGGGGGATCTTACCTGGAAAATTTTGCAACGCTTTGATGTTTTTGCCAGCGAGCCGGGATTATCGCTAAGGCCTGAAATAGTGCCCAATTTTAATGATCGCGGCCCTGTTGCTATGACTCGTGGTCGCAACAACCCCCTCCACAATGGCTTTGCATGTTTGAGGCGCATGCTTATTTCATCTGACAGTATTAAGCACGAACTCCGTCGACACGAAGCGCAATTGCCACAATCTGCAAAGCTGACCGAAGATGGCCATTCACCTCAGGCCAAAAGCTTTTATTCACCCGCCAGTCACGCTTATTTTGCGGCCTATTTGCGTACAGACCGCCTTGCCAGTTTTTATGCTTCCATGCACCGCAGTACGTTTCTGTATATTTATCTTTTCGGCGCGGCAGCGTTAATGGTGGCAGCGCTTGCTATCGCTTTTTCCGATCCGGTGCAGTACGGCCAAACCGCACTTTTCTGTGCACTGATAGAAATGGTGCTATTACTGCTGATTTATATCCTTTATAAGCGTGATCACCATACCCGGTTACACGACCGGTGGCTTGAATACCGGTGTATTGCCGAGTTTCTGCGGCCGACAATGTTTTTGTCACTTTTTAGCAGTCACTTTCCTATGCGCCGGTTTAGGGACAGTGAAGAGGTATTAGGGCGAAATCTTCTGGGGCACGGCGGGCCTGAGCGTTGTTGGGCATACCTTTACACAGAAACCGTTTTACGCTGGACAGGTTTTTCCGGACGTAAGATGGAGCAAACATATTTATCCGATGCGTTGAGGTTTACTCAAAAGCACTGGATACACGAGCAATATCACTACCATACACGCAATGCTATCGCTACAAAGCAAATGGGCAGGCGGCTGGCTAAAATCAGTGAAGGCATGTTCATCGCTACAATCATTATTGTCGCCGTCAAGATTTTGCTAACGCACTACCTGCCAGAGTATTACGCAATTTCAAAACTGTGTGGCTTGCTGGCTGCATGGTTACCTGTGATTGGTACCACGGCATTTGCAATTCGTAATCACGCTGAATTTGAAATATCGGCGCAGCGAAGCCTCAGTGCCCGGGAGGTGTTGCTAGGTTACCATTGTAAAGTTTCAGCACTGGGCAGTGCAGCATTTACCGCTAAAGAGATTGAGACTTTACTACGGGAGTTGACCGCACAGTCGATAACCGAAACAGCCGACTGGCTGGAAATTTATGAAGTAAAAGATAC
>CAZOYR010000013.1:39196-40554 GCA_964584105.1 uncultured Alteromonas sp. | reverse complement strand
CCGCTAGTTACATACCGCCAACGGTTTAGGCCCATCGTTATCCTGAACCTTGAACTTAAACGCAGCATGTTGCTTTACACTTTTATCTGTGGCAAACAAAGCGACAACCGGACAGGTTTGATTTTTACCGGTCAACGAAATATCTCCGTTACCGGCATCGTCTCTGACCATGTCGATAGAAGGCACATCGGGTGTGCGATCATTGCCTGCCATATATGCCTTTGCCAGTTTTATAGCGTCATCGACACAAACCAGTTTGCTTTGAAAATTGTCCGACTGATCTTGCCTGAGCAGCAGGTTAAGTGCCGGGGATTGCTCGCCATAAGGGCCAAATAGCAAGAAAGTGGAGGGAGCTAAATCCACATTTTTAAAGCCGGATGATTGTTCGTCTTCAAGTTTGCCAAACAGGGTTTTCTGAGCGGGCTGACCCAGTTCAGAGACAACTTTTCCCGAACAAAAGTCTATCGCGGCGCTGAACCCTTCTGCGATCTTGTCCGTGAATCGCTGCTCGCCTTTACTGGCCAGCTTTTCATCGGCGATCGTGTCAGGAGACTGACCAATCAGGGTCGCTGCGCCAGCCAGTGCTGAGCCCCACATGCTTTCCTTATCGATATCTACATCACCGCTTGCCTTAAAATCTACTTCCGGTGATTTTATTGGCCTGAACCACAGGGCCAGACGCTTTGATTGCGGTTCGTATTGGGTAATTACCTCTCCGGTCAAATCTACATCAACTTCAAAACGGGCAAACTCATCAGTGCTGTAATTGGCACCCAGCACGTCCTTCTTTCTGTCCAGCCAGCGCCATCCATTTATGCCAAGTGATAGTGTCATGGTATTTTGCTGGCTTTCATCATAAGCGACGTCACACGAATGTATCCAAAGCGTGCCGATATATGCCTCTTCTCCGTTTTCCTTTTTATTTTGTAAGCCCCGAAAACGATGCTGCAACCGGTCACATATTTTTTTGCCTGCAACGTCTGCTGCGGCTGCAGATAAGTTGTCAGATTCAGCCAGAGCGCTTTTGCCATACAAACAACAAAGCGTGCAGAGTATTGATAAGCATAATTTCATGTATTCACCTTGCATTGAATCAACCCTGTCAGCGAGGGCATTTCAATGTGTTAGTTCTGAGCACAGATTGTACTGATTGAATAAGCCTACGGTGACTGGCCTGATAAAAGTTCAGGATCCTTATTAATTAAGACAAGCCGTGCTTCGTAGAACGAAGAATGGTGACGTTAATGTGGGCAGGCTCATTAGCCTATTACACGCTTTCCTATTCTCATTTTTACTCATTATCGAAACATTTTTACGATTATCATAAAAATAATATTGAACAGAATAAAAATACGTGA
>CAZOYR010000013.1:0-39186 GCA_964584105.1 uncultured Alteromonas sp. | reverse complement strand
AATCGAGTGAAAAAATGGATAACACAACGCAAAAAATGTTTGGTATAGCTGCTTTACTACTGGCTATTGTCTTTCCTGTTTACTGGTTGGGTGCATTTGGAATGGTCATACAGGAGGCGGACCTATTTAGCGTGCGTGATCTCTCTACCCTGAGCGGTTGGGATATGGTGCTTCTGATAATCGGTATACTGGAAGTCATTGTATACCTAGGGCTGAGTCAATTCTTTCGCCATCAGTTGCATGGGAGAGCGGCTTCAGTACTGCTGCTGGTGATGGCATTTCTGACAGCGGCTTTTCATAGCACACTGGCCGTAGATTTCCTCGTAGGTCTGGGCATAGTTAATGTTTCTACTGCAGTCATTGAACTGGTGGCGGTGGGGGCATTAGCCGTGCTTTTACTTTATTCTGTAACGCTGTTGACCCTGGGTATTGTGTTACTGGCACGTTTTCCTGCCTGGTCTTCGTTAATGAAAGTCTTTGCGGTGGTTGCGCTGATCACTGCTATCGCGCAAATGAGTGTAGTGCTGACAGTGCTCAATATCATTCTGTTCCCGATTTTGATATTGATCGTAAGTTTTCATTTTCTGGTTGGTGAAAACCACGCCGAAGTGGTTTAGGTAGTTATCAGGCATATGGCGATACGAATCAATTTAGATATTGAGATGGCGCGCAATAAAATGTCCCTGACTGAGTTGTCAGATAAAGTTGGGGTGTCCATGACGAATCTCTCATTGCTGAAAACTGGCAAGGTCAAAGCAATAAGGTTTACAACGCTTGAAGCAATTTGCAGGGAGCTGGGCTGTCAACCGGGCGACTTACTTGAATACATCGCCGAGTGAACGCACTTTTATCGTTTGGTCGCAGTAAATACCCACGCTCTTATTTCGTTACATTCTAAATTTGATGCCACTTACCATGAGCTGGTAGCATTTTTAAAATCTCTGAAAAAGGACATGCTATGTTAAAAAATCTGTTAGCCCGGGTGGGCATTGGTAAGGCCACGGTTGATGCAATTCTTAAATCTGACCAATTACGTGCCGGTGAGATGTTTGATATTGAGGTGGTGATCAAAGGCGGTGAAGTTGAACAACACATCAACGGCCTGGAATTTGCGATTATGGCAGATGCCAAAGCCGAAGCCGACGTGGGCGATAGTGAAGTCAAATATAACAAAAGTGTTGTGTTGCAGCACTGGAACCAACGCTTTGATCTGACTGTTCAGCCGGGAGAAACGCTGACCAATGAGTTTTCACTCGAGCTGCATCCTGAAGCGCCTGCCACCGAGCTCTTCGGGCAGCGAATAGGCAAAGTCTGGTTGCAAACCGGGTTGGATATTAAAAGCGGGATAGATGGCAGCGACAAAGATCCGTTAACCATTCTGCCCTCCGATACACAAATGGCAGTGTTGCAGTTTATCAGCAACAGTGGTTATCGGCTGTTTAAATCAGATATTGAAGCGGGTCACGTCAGAGCGCGCGAGTTTGTTTCGCATTTACCCTGTTATCAGGAATATGAATTCAAACCTGAGTCGCGTTCATTATTCGGCGCCAGGGAGCTGGAAGTCACCTTTGTTGACAATGGCAGTGAGACCGGGGTGTTGATTGAAAAAGATCGCGCGTTTTTAGGTGATGGTTATCAGTCAACCTCTATCCCTAATCATTGTAAAACGGTTGAGGCTGTGCGGCCTTACATCGAGCGTCTGCTGGGATAATAAAAAAAGCCCGGCGGTGCCGGGCTTTATACCTGTCATTAATCTTTCAGGCCTCGACGCTTGAGTAGCGCATCAACCTCAGGCTTTTGTCCTCTGAACTCGATGTAATTTTCCATCAGGTCCTCACTGTTACCTTTAGACAGCACTTCCTGACGGTAACTTTTGCCGTTTTCACGGCTCAGACCACCGTTATCATCCATATAGGCAAATGCATCAGCAGCCAGTACTTCGGTCCATAAGTACGCATAATAAGACGCTGAATAGCCGCCTGCGAACGTGTGGCTGAAGTAATTAGACTTATAACGCGGTTTAACCGGCGCGTAGTCGATATCGTGGGCAGCCAGGGCCTTTTGTTCAAACTGCGCAACATTACTGACATTATCGTCAGCATCCAGCATGTGCCATTCCATATCCAGCAATGCGGCGGCAAGGTATTCAGTGGTATTGAAACCCTGGTTGAATTTTACAGCTTTGAGCATTTTTTCCAGCAGCGGCTGTGGAATCGGCTCGCCGGTCTCATAATGATTCGCGTAATTCGCCAGCACTTCCGGGTCGATAGCCCAGTCTTCGTGGAACTGCGAAGGGAACTCAACAAAATCTCGTGCAGTAGCTGTACCCGCCAGGCTCGGATATTTCACCTGAGAAAACAGGCCATGAGCAGCATGCCCGAATTCGTGGAACAGGGTGCTGACTTCATCATAAGACAGTAATGTCGGCTCACCGGGTGCGGGCTTAACAATATTCAGCTCGTTGTAGACCACCGGTTTCAGATTATTCTGGAAGCTCTGGGTAACAAACTCGCTCATCCAGGCGCCACCAGCCTTACCTTCGCGCGCATAAGGGTCAAAGAAGAACAGCCCGATGCTTGAATCGTCGCTGTTAAATACTTCGAACACTCTGGCATCATCAACATACACAGGCAAATCGTTGCGCTCTTCAAAACGAATGCCATACAATTTGTTCATGGCAAAGAAGAGACCATCTTCCAGTACGCTTTTCAGCTCGAAATAGGGTTTTACCTGGCTGTCGTCAAAGTCGTATTTATCTTTACGCACTTTTTCTGCGTAAAAGGCCCAGTCCCACGGCTTCACGGAACCCTGCACACCTTCCTCATGCATGATGGCCTCAATATCAGCCGCTTCACGCTTAGCCCGCGCCACGGCTTTCGGGGCCAGGTCATCCAGAATTTCAAATACATTTTCAGGTGTTTGGGCCATCTGATCATCAATTTTGTATGATGCCCAGTTATCGAAACCCAGTAACTTCGCTTTTTGCGCACGCAGTTTTGTCAGTTTTAAAATGATTGGCGCATTCACATCCATCGCGCGGTTCGCAGAGGTTTTCCAGATATGCTTGCGCAATTCGCGGTTTTCCAGGCTGGCCAGGATCGGCTGGCGTGTGGTGTTGACCAGCGAAATCAGGTAGCCCTGTTTACCCGCATTCTCGGCTGCTGACTTCAGATTCGCTTTTTCTTTATCTGATAACCCGGCAAGTTTTGATTCATCTTTGATGACGATGGTGTCATTTTTAAATGATGCCAGAATATTTTGCGAAAACTGTGTTTCCAGCGTTGAAATCTGTTCGTTCAGACTGCGCATCGTTGACTTATCTGCGTCAGACAGGTTAGCACCGGCACGAACAAATTTATTGTAATAAAACTCAGTCAGACGCTGATCGATATCACTTAATGAAGATTTGTTATCGTGAACGGCTTTCACGCGGTTGAACAATGCATCATTTAAAAAGATGTTGTCTTCGTGTGCGGTCAGGCGCGGGGTCATTTCAGACTCGATGCGGCGCACCTCATCATTAGAGGCAATACTGGAAAGGTTAAAGAACAGGTTGGATGTACGCTTTATCAGCTCGCCGCTGTTCTCAAGCGCCAGTATCGTATTTTCAAACGAAGCTGGCTGAGGGCTGTTCGCGATGGCTTTAACTTCCGCACTTTGCTCCTGCATGCCTTTTTCAAAAGCCGGTTCATAATCTGTAATTTTGATTTTGTCGAACTCGGGCGTCTGGTAGGGCAGGGTGCTCTTTCTCATCAGCACGTTATCTGTATCAGCTTGCTGGCTTTCAGCCATGACCTTTGCGGTATTGGTGTCCTGGCTACTGGTACATGCCGACAGTGCTATCGCAGCGGCGATTGCTGTCACTATCATTTTCTTTTGCATTCATCTCTCCATTTCACTGACTTGATGGTCAGTTGTTTTGTTGTAGGCAGATTACTTTAGCACGCAGACCATGCTGCTCAATCAGACTAGCCTTAGTAATCGGTGTCTTTATCCTGTCTTAGTGGCGTGAGGATGTAAATAACTATGATATTCAGTACTTACCGTAGGTTGCAGTAAACTGTTACCGGGTGTGTCTGGATATGGCAAAGCAGGAAAAGGCTAATGCGCTGTGTCATCAGCCTGGTGAGGATACATCGTTAGCTGTTTGCAAATTGCGTCAACGCATCACCGCTCAATCGATAACCCAGCCATTCACTTTTAGGCTTTGCACCAATAGACTCATAAAAGTCGATAGCCGGTTTGTTCCAGTCAAGTACACTCCATTCAAAGCGGCCACAATTATTTTCAACCGCGTGTTGCGCCAGAAACTTCAACAGCGCAGTGCCGGCGCCTTTGCCACGCTCATCGGTACTCACAAACAAGTCTTCCAGATACAGGCCGTTTTGACCCTGCCAGGTTGAATAGTTATAAAAATACACGGCAAAGCCCACAGGGTGGCCGCTACTTTCACAAATCAGACAGTGCGATGTGGCATTGTCACCGAACAAGGTATTTTTGATGTCCTGTTCGCTGGCTTCTACTTCATCTTCGGCCTTTTCATAACGGGCCAGCTCTATAATGAAATTGAGAATCAGCGAGGCGTCGGCTTGCTGGGCAGGCCGTATTGTGTAGTTATTCATGCTTTACGATTTCCTTACAGTTTCAATAATCAAAGCCTACCATTTTACGAATCAGAAAAGCAGCGCGATGCGCTTAAGTCAATAAAAAGCCCCCTTAGGTGCAAGGGGGCTTATTGGTATCACCTGAGTCTGTCTGCATCGTTAATGATAAAATTCACAGCCAGGCTATCAGCAGGTTCAGGAGTGCTGCGTTGATGGCGTTGTTTCCTGATCACCGCCACTACGTTTTTTACGCAGCCGGTTTATCAGTCGTTTCACCACGCCTTTTACATCCTCAAGTATCATGTACAGGCAGGGCACCAGAATCAGCGTGACCAGCGTTGCGTACATTACCGCAAAACCCAGCGCCGCAGCCATCGGAATAACAAAGGCCGCCTGCAGGCTGGTCTCAAACAGGATCGGCAACACGCCGGCAAAAGTTGTAATAGACGTCAGCGTAATGGCCCGGAAGCGGGCTGTACTGGCTCGGGTAACAGATTCTGCAATATTAAACCCTTCACGTCGGGCCTGATTGACATAATCTGTCATCACCAGTGAGTCATTGATAACAACCCCGGCCGCCGCAATAATGCCAAAAAACGACATCATCGACAGATCAAGCCCTAACAGGAAGTGCCCCCATATGGCGCCGGTCATGCTAAAGGGAATGACGGACATAATAATCAGCGGCTGTCCGTAGCTTTTGAGAGGTACAGCAAGTAGCACATACACCATGATCATCGCGGCATAGAAAAACATTTGTTGTTCGTTGCGCTGAGCCTGCTGCTCTTCAATATCGCCGCCCAGTTGCGTTAAGACTGACGGAAAATCTTCTTTGAGCTTAGGCATGTGGGTTTTGTACACTTCGTCGATCACCGCATCCGGCTCGACGGCCTCTTCATCAATAGACCCCCAGACATAGACACTGCGGTAGCCTTCTTCGCGACGGATGTAGCTGATGCCCGGTGCTTCAACCAGATTGACCACATCACCGAGCATGACATCCTGGCCAGCCGGGGTTTTGACCACTGAGTATTTCAATTCAGAAAACTGTTCACGGGTCAGCTGCGGGTAACGCACCATCACGCGCACTTCTTCATCGCCACGAATAACGCGCTGCGCCTCGCCACCGTAGAAGCCTGCACCCACCTGGTTGGCGATATCAGACAGTGTAATGCCGAGATCGTAGGCCACAGGGCGCAGCGTCATCTGCACTTCTTTACTGTCAGGGTCAATTGTTGAGCTCACATCATAGAGCCCTTTTTGCTGCTGCAACATGGCAATAAAGGCTCTGCCGGCAGCGTTTAGTTCATCAATGTCCGCACCGTAAAGTAAGAAACCAAATTCGCCGTCGCCACCACCGCTGTTAACATCATCAGCGACACTGAATGACTTCATGCCGGGGATTTCGGGCATCGCCTCACGCCAGCGTCTGGCTAATTCAAACGTGTCAAAGGGGCGGGCATCTTCATCAACCAGAGGGGCAACAACACGACCGGTTGTTCTTTCCTGGTTGAAAGCCAGGATATCGCGCACCATATTAGCGCCGGTTTCCTGCTTAATGTTGGCATCCACATCCCAGATCGTCTGCTCGATAATTTTCAGGGCATCGATGACTGCTCTGTCAGAGGCGGTTTCGTTCATTTCAATGCGTATTTGCGGAAAATCGTGCGGCACTTTGGGGTTGGGCACGCTGCGCACATAATTGGCCATGATCAGGCCAACGCTTATCATCAAAACCACAAAAAACAATGCCAGCACACTGTAACGCCAGCGGGTGGCTTTCTCCACAAGCCGCTTGTAGGGGCCGTGAACAAAACCATTGAACCGGTGATTGAAACGCGCGCGCCATGAATCCTGTTTCACTGGCGGAAATTTGGTATGCGCAATATGTGCCGGCAAAATCAGCTTCGATTCGATAAGGCTAAATGCCAGACACAAAATAACAACCACCGCGATGTTGTAGAAAAACGCACCTTCCGGACCGCTGCTTAGTGTGAAGGGGGCAAATACCGCAATGGTGGTCAGTACCCCGAAGGTCGCGGGCGTAGCGACACGTTTAGCGCCGCGAATAACATTATCAACGCCACCGCCCTTGTTTTCTACTTCTGTATACGCGCTTTCACCTATGACGATAGCATCGTCGACCACGATCCCCAGCACCATGATAAAAGCAAACAGTGAAAGGATGTTTACTGTCACACCAAACAAAGGCATGAGCATAAACGCACCGAGAAAGCAGATGGGTAAACCGAGCATTACCCAGAACGCCAGCCTGAACCGCAAAAACAGTGTCAGAAGTAACGCTACTAATAGCGCCCCTTCAGCCAGGTTCATCAGCATCATTTCCAGACGGGCGTTCAGGTAGTAGGTCATATCCACCAGAACTTTCAGCTCTATGCCATTGGGCAATGTTTTATTTTTGCTTTCGATATAATTTTTTACTGTTTCAGCCACTGGCACCATATCCTGCGTGCGGGTGGCCTTTACTGCCATATAGATGGAGTTTTTGCCTGAATAGCTAAAATACCACTCACCCTCTGTGAAGCCATCGGTGATGGTGGCAACATCTGAAAGCAATACCTTCGCGCCATTCTGGCCGATCTTAACCGGGATCTGAGCAAAGTCGCGGCCGCGGTAGTACTGGTTCTCCACCCGTACAGAAATCAGGCCCGCTTCAGTGCGCAGTTGTCCGGCAGATATATTGGCAGAATAATCACGAATCGCGCGACTGACATCGGCGATGGTCAGGTTATATTTGCGCAGCATATCCGGGCGTATCTCTATGGCAATCTCATCATCCGGATCGCCCACATCAACCAACGACACAGAACCAAGCTGCAGCAGTTCGTCTTCAATTTCTTTGGCCAGAGGTTTTAGCTCGCTAAGCGGGACATCGCCCACCAGTGGCATTTCGATAACGTTCTGCTCAAACTCTTGCTGTGAGATATTGACCGGCTCCATTCCCGCCGGAAAGGTGGCAATGCCATCAACCCGCAGCTTAACCTTGTCCAGCACATCAGTCAGCTCGGCCTTCTTATCAATTTCCAGCGTCACCGTGCCTGAATTCCGGTAGGCCCGGGATACCACCTGTTCAATTTCGGTGACATCTTTAATGGCTTCTTCCACTTTTATAAGAATACTTTCTTCAATTTCCTGCGGAGAAGCGCCCGGATACTGGGCAGAAATGGTGATGTAGTTGAGCTCAATATTGGGAAACATTTGCCGCTGGATACTCATAAAGCTGATTAATCCCATCAGCAAAATAAAGCCCATTAACAAATTGGCCGCCACAGAGTTTCTGGCAAACCAGGCGATAAGGCCGCGATGCGTGTCAACTGGCATAGTCATGATGCGGGCCCCTTAGTGCTTTTGCGCGACAAGGTTATCGCTGGTTTGGGCAACTCTGACTTCCATCCCCGGCTGCGGATACTCCGGCAGTGTCATGACCACGTTTGCATTAGCAAGATCGGCGCGGATATAGAAATGTTTACCACTTTCGTGCACAACCTCAACCTCTTTTGGAACCAGCTTCTGGTCACTGTCCATCAACCAGATGCGATTATTGGTCACCAATTCCTGAGGGATGCGGTAGACATCTTTAAGTGTGCGTCCCTTAAACGAAATATTGACGTAACTGCCAAATTTTACTTGCTGGGTGTTGCCATCAATGCCATAAGGATCGTCTATGCGAAGCACCAGATGGGACAGACGTGTGGCAGCGTCCACCATGCCTGAGTCGCGGTGAATATAGCCTTCAATAACAGATGCCTGGCGGGCATCGGTGGACACTTTTACAGCAAGCCGGCTTAGATTTTCGGGTAACAAATGTCTGTCGAAGCCGGCGATAGGGAATGTCACCTCTGCCGTTTCAATATTATGGATGGTGGCAGCCAGCGTACCCGGCGATACATAATCGCCCACACCAATTTCGCGCGACACAACCAGTGCATCGTAAGGGGCTTTTACCTCGCAATTTTCCAAATCCCGCTGCGCAATTTTGAGCATGGCTTCGGCCGATTTAACGGAGGCCTGTGCACTTAGCAGTTGGGGTTTACGCAGGTAAAGCTCTGTCACTTGCGTATCTGGCATCAGCCTGGCTTCCTGTTCGGCGACCCGGGCCTGTGCCTTTTCCTGTATCAGTTGTGCCTGGGCGGCACTCAGATTTGCTTCAGCCTGTAACAATGCGGCTTCGTAAGCATCTTTTTCGATGGTAAAGAGTGTATCGCCCCGACGCACCAGTCCGCCATGGATAAAGCCTTCACTCCATTGTATAACCTCCCCAGCTACCTGGGCGGCCAGCTGTGTGGTTTCCAGTGGTGTGACTTCACCGTAAGATGTCAGCGTGACGGTATGATTCTCAGGGGAAAGATTGTCCACAGTGACCAGGGGGCGGGTATCGACCTGTTCACTGCCTTTTTCTTCAGGCGCGGTAGCTACTACACCATAGGTGGCTGCTATTCCAACAAGAATAACCCCGAACGGGGCAAGTACTTTTAACCATTTCATGTTATATCGCTTCTATCGAAGGTTTGTCCCTATACTACTCCTGAATGATAAGACAAACCTTGTATAAATGTAACGATATATTAAACATCATTTAACAGGGTAGCGGGCTACTGATTTTGCTGCTTCTCAGAGCCTGTCAGCTGGCCGGTTGCTTTTGCCAGTTCTGCTGCCAGTTGTGCAATAAGCTCACGCATTTGCTCAACGGTATGTTCAAAACCATCCTGTTGCTGATCAGCGCGCAGGAAAAAACGTTGACTGACCGGCTCGCCATCAGCCGGGAACAACCAAAACTGGCCTTTTAACACCACAAACCCCTTGTGCGTTGCGATAAAATCGTCGATGACCAGGGTAACGCCGGTGGTCTGGGCTTTGTCGTAGATATTTTGAGAAAAAACTTCAATGCCCTGGTCCTGCCATAAATTGGCCGACAACGTCTGCAGAAAGTCGCCGGCCAGGGGTTCTGCCCATACATGTTGCGACGAAAACAATATGGTCGTAGGGCCGGTTTGCATAGCAAGACCACGCTGTTTAAGGTAATCAGGTAATCTGATTTTATCTATTCGTAGTCTGCCGGTTATCTCTTTCGATGCGGCTTCTTCACTGGCCGGAGAGTGAAGTAAATAATAATTCAGCGACACTGGCTCTGAGGCACACCCTGCCAGCAACATCAGACCTGCTATCAGTAAACCTGCTCTTATCATTGTTCGCGCTCTCCTGATTTCGCTTTTGGCTGGCGATCGGTGCCACTGTTATTGGGGAATATAAAACTGCTGGGTCGCTGGTTAAGTTGGAGCAGCAGTGGCTGCAGGTTTCTCAGGGTCTCCTGCATAGCATCAACCGTTTCCTGAATCTCACCCTGACTCAGACCGCCTTCAGAATAGTTTTTGAGTAACGTAGAGACATCCGTCAGCACCTGGTTCAGGTTGCGGTTCAACGCTTTGGTATCCAGATCTTTTAATACCACACCAACATCATTGCTGGTCTCCTCAAGCGCGTTCGCTGCCGCCTGCATATCCTCAATAACCTGACGCGTATCGCCGACCAGTGTATCAAGAGGTAACTGGTTAATTTTATCTAAAATAGCGTCAGCTTTTTGCGTAATTTGGGTAAATTCGTTAGACACCGTAGGAATCACTTCAAAACCATTGATGGTTTCCATGCTGGCTTGATGCGTTTTCTGAGCATGATGCAGGTCAACATATAATCCGCCGGTCAACACATTACCCATGCGCAGCGTGGCGCGCAGATCGCGCTCCACCCAGCCGCGTAATGTCTGCTTTACAAATTCCAGGCTTTCCTGATTGTCTTGCTGGCGCACTTTACCCGGATAAATTTTTATAATGACCGGAATGGGATAATCTTCGTCCAGAATATTGCCTTCCATAATATCTGTCGCGTTGATGCGGCTGACCTCACCAATCTCAATACCTCGGTACTCCACCGGTGCGCCTACTGTCAGACCCCGGACCGTTTCATCAATCAGCAATACATACTCAGCAGCGATTTTATAGCGGGTGTTATAAGCTGCAGACTCATCCTCATAGATACTGAAACTGGATTCTCCGGTAATGCGTTCGCCTGGCGGGGAGTCTTCAGGAATACCGAATGTGATACCGTTGGCAAGTAATGTCTCCAGACTGCCAGTCTCGACTTCAACGCCGCTTGAACTCAGGTGCAGCTTCACGCCGCTGGCATTCCAGAACCGTGTGTTACTGGTGATCAGTTTATGGTACGGCGCTTCAATAAACGCTGAGTAATACACCTGGCGCTCTTCAATATTAAACTCGGACTCTTCAAATTCACCTACCTTAAAGCCTTTGTAGATGATGGGGTCACCGGTTTTATAGGCGAACCGGTCATCGCTTTTCAAGGTCAGGTGAAGCCCAGGCGTGCCAACAGGGGTGGCCGGAGCGCGCTCAAGTGCCACGAATTGCCGCTCTTCGTTACCTTCATCGTTGGCTGACATTGCGATATAACTGCCGGATATGAGCGTATTAAGGCCAGATACCTCAGAAAAACTGATACGCGGGGATACCACCCAGAATTGCGTTTTGTCGGTAAGCAATCGCGCTGCGCTGGCTTCCATTCGCGCTGTCACAAGGACACCATCAAGGCCCGGTTTAAGCTCAATCTTTTTCACCTGACCGACATCAACATCACGCACTTTGATTGGCGTTTTATTGACCTCAATACCCGATGCAGATTTTAGCTCAATAGTGATAAGCGGGCCCTGGTCACGCCACTGTGTGTAGACCATCCAGCCTCCAACAAGGATAACGAAAATAGGCACCAGCCAAATTTTCGATATACGGCGGGTTGATTTCACATGCGCCTTTTCAGTCATTTAATGCTTTCCTGTTTATCCATATCAGTCTGCTATCAAAGGTAATAGCCGCTATCATTGTCACAAAAACCACAGCACAAAACGCCAGGGCGGCGGGACCGGGGTAGACGGAGATTGTATTGCCAAGGCGAATCAGCCCGACCAGAATTGCCACCACAAATACATCAATCATAGACCAGCGTCCGATTGCCTCAGTAAGCCGGTAAAAGCGAGCCCGGGTGCGCTTACCCCGCGAGTATTGATGCTGAACAGTAAAATTAAGCCAGCTCAGAATGGCAATTTTGCCTATCGGTACAATGACACTGGCAACAAGTATGACCAATGCTACCGGATACGAGCCAGATTGCCATAAGGTAACAACACCACCGATGATCGTGCTTGGTTCATCATTGCCGAATAATTGTGTATGCATAATGGGCAGGGTGTTGGCCGGGATATAAAGCACCGTTGCTGCCAGTAGCAGCGCCCAGGTGCGCTGGATACTGATGGCGGCAGTGTCTTTGGTTACAGGGGCCGGTTTGGGCAACCGGCCCTTGTACAACCATAAGCCCAGCCTGTTTTTATCGAAGTTTACCAGGCTCATGGTCAGGCACCCGGCAAAGCCGATAAAAGCAAAAAAAGACAACCCGAAGCTAACCTCTGCCATACTGGTTACCTTAATCAGGCTCACCAGCGTGCCGACCATAAAGACCTCAGCCATGCTCCACTGACTCAGCAGCTTTACGGTTTTATACCATTGCCTGGACGAGCGCGCGCGACGATTGGCCAGGTAACCGGCACACAGAAATACGATCCCAATCAAAACGATGCAGGGGATGATCAGAATAGCCAGTGCAGTTATCACCGCCAGTGACACATAGTCCTGCTGCACAAGTACGTTCAGTGCATCGGAAATGTGAATACTATGCTGCTGCCCGTTACTTTTAAAAATCAGAAAATTAAAGGGCAGGCTAAGTACAAGAAACAATAATGCAGATACTGCAAATGCAAGGCTATGCTGAAAGCCTGCATTACGAAACGATAATAAGTCGTGATGGCAGGTAGGACATAATGCCTGCTGACAATGGTTCAGCGCAGGTATAGTCACATCTGTGTAACACTGCTCACAGGTTATGGTAACGGGCTGACCCTGGGTATGCATCAACGTTGCTCAATCGGATAGGTTGGGTAGGGCGCATTGCACCTTATAAAGCTTAATAATAGAGAATATCGCTGTAACCTCCAATAAGATCATTATGTTAACTGCGGTCAATAGCCCGAAACGACAGCCAGACCGCTGATAACTGATAAAATATAGACAGGGCTACGTTATGGTTTCCATTAAAAAAGCCGGCGTGGCCGGCTTTATCAGATACGTGTTTTTTTACCTACATTATCACTCGATAATATAGCAGCGGGTGCATCAGAACGATGCGCTGCCTGGCGTGCGAGGAAATGGAATCACATCCCTGACATTCTGCATGCCTGTCACGTATGCAACCAGACGCTCAAAGCCCAGACCGAAGCCAGCATGAGGGACCGTGCCGTAACGACGTAGATCACGATACCAGGCATAATCTTCTTTACTCAGGCCCATCTCTTCTAAGCGTGCATCAAACACATCCAGACGCTCTTCACGTTGTGAACCACCGATAATCTCACCGATGCCAGGGGCCAGGACATCCATCGCCGCCACGGTTTTGTTGTCATCATTCAGGCGCATGTAGAACGCTTTAATATCTTTCGGGTAATTTTGCATGATGATAGGCGCGCCGACATGCTCTTCTGCCAGGTAACGCTCGTGCTCAGAAGACAAATCCACACCCCATTCAACCGGGAATTCAAAGGATTTACCTGAATTTTGTAAGATGTCGATAGCGTCAGTGTAGTCCATGCGAACAAAATCTGATGAGACCAGCTTTTCAAGACGTGAAACTACATCCTTATTGATGCGCTGCTCAAAAAACGCCATGTCATCTGCACGCTCTTCCAGTACGGCTTTACATACGTACTTCAGCATATCTTCTGACAACTGCGCGACATCAGCCAGTTCAGCAAACGCCACCTCAGGCTCGATCATCCAGAACTCTGCAAGGTGACGCGAGGTATTGCTGTTTTCAGCGCGGAATGTTGGACCAAATGTATATACTTTGGACATCGCCGTACAATAGGTTTCAACGTTCAACTGGCCAGATACAGTCAGGTAGGTTTCTTTGCCGAAGAAATCTTCCTTGTAATCAATGTCGCCTTTTTCTGTGCGCGGCAGGTTCATCATGTCCAGCGTCGAGACGCGGAACATCTCGCCGGCCCCTTCTGTATCACTGGCTGTGATCACCGGTGTGCTGATCCAAAAGTAGCCGCGTTCGTGGAAAAAGCGGTGGATGGCCTGAGACAAGCAATTACGCACGCGGGTCACTGCACCGATAACGTTAGTACGTGGGCGCAGGTGAGCATACTCACGCAAATATTCAATAGAGTGGCGCTTTGCTGCCATCGGATAGGTATCCGGGTTTTCTACCCAACCCAGTACCTCTACAGATTCAGCTTCCAGCTCAAGTGATTGACCTGTGCCCTGGGATTCTTTGACACTGGCATTTACAGAAACAGAGCAACCCGTTGTCAGGCGTTGCACCTCTTCATAATTTGGAAGAGAATTTAACGCGATAACCTGCACAGGATCAAAGCAACTTCCATCGTGCAGTGCAATAAAAGAAAGGCCTGCCTTAGAGTCACGGCGTGTTCTTACCCAACCTTTTACTGTCACCGTTTCGCCAACAGCGTACTTGCCGGCAAGCACGTCGACTACGGGCGCATGCGTCATTATGAATTCTCCGTCTTTAAAAATTTTACAAAGTCAGAAATCGTTGCACACTCATAAAAGTGTGCATCTGTTTAATCAAACCGAATGAGTTCCCGCCTGGAGTCCGAAAGACCGTCGGGTCAGCGCAATAAGAAGCTTGCGCACGTTTTTTTGAGCACGCAATGGCACGCTTTGATGAACCGGTTTAAGACAAAGCCAGATTTCTGACGTATTAACAGGCGTTAGTATACTTAAACCAAAAACGGATGCCAGAGTTCATTGAATCAATTGAAGTATAAAGATAAAAGTGACCAACCCGTCAATCGGCGCAGTACACCCCGTGAACGTGACAACCTGTACAAAATTGTTATGGTGATTAATGTCTTAGCGTGGGGATTACTGGTTGCTGCCTTTGTGGTGTTTCATTTTGCCAGGCCAGACTTTATTGCTGGTGTGCAACGTTTCTGGGGCGTGCCGGGGCAGACCGACTGGTCACAGGACCATGTCGGTACTTTGTTCTTTCTGGTTAAAGCGTGTCTGATCCTGACACTGTCTACCATGCTGCTGCGTATCCGGCGTAACCGGCGTCAGGGCGACAACTACGGGATTAATCTTTACGTGTTAACCGTCGTTGGGTTACTGACGCTGCTGGTAATGACTCTGTCTTTTACCTAACCTAAAAATGCAGAGTTAATCAGGTACCAGGTGTAGCCAATGTAAGCAACGACGAAAACACCCCCTTCCAGGCGATTCAGGCGGCCTTGTCGTCCTTTCAGGCCGATACAAAATAAAAACAGCGCGACAGATAAAATGAGCATGATAACGATGTCGCGGTAGAAAAAGCTCTGCTCGATAGACGTCGGGTGTATAATTCCGGCTAAGCCAACGACTGCCAGCGTGTTAAACATATTGGAGCCAATCACATTACCCAGCGCCAGGTCATGTTCTTTTTTGCGGATAGCAACCAGCGAGGAGGCCAGTTCGGGCAGGGAAGTACCTACGGCAATAACAGTCAGGCCGATTATGGTGTCGCTGACACCAAAGTATTGTGCCACCTCAATAGCGCCCCAGACCAGTATTCTTGAGCTGGCGATCAGCAACACCAGCCCTGCCAGTAACCACACGAGGTTCATTTTTACTGATGTGGCGTCGCTGTTAATTTGCTCTTTATATTCCTCAGCCAGCGCATCACTGTCGCCTTTCATTCCCTGCCAGAAACTCCAGCTAAGCAACAGCACAAATAATCCAAGCAGTGTGAATGCATCATCTTTAGACAGGCTTAAATCCAGCAACTGCCACGCAGCAATAAAAACAATGGCCAGCATAATCGGGAGCTCACGCCGGATGATTTCTGAGCGCACCGCAATGGGACTGATAAGTGCTGTTATACCTAGTACCAAAGCAATGTTGGCGATATTTGAACCAAACGCATTACCCAGCGCAATACCGGAATTTCCTTCAAGTGCCGCGAACACTGAAACGATGATTTCCGGCGCCGAGGTACCAAATCCAATAATCAGCATACCGATAATAAGAGGCGATACATTAAAATGGCGGGCGACACCGGATGCGCCATCGACGAACTTGCCTGCGCTCCATAACAAAACCGGAAGTCCGACCAAAATCGCGACGATTGCTAACTCCATAACAGCTCCTAAATATAAACCGGTAACACTGACCAGCAGTGCCTGAATAGCCACATTAACCTGCCAGTTTAACTGGCACATTCTATACCAAAGCGCTTAGCACAGGGTGAAGTTTTTACGCATTACCTCGTGATCCGGGATTTTCTACAAAGGGGAATTTGACGATAACGGCCTATCAGAAATACTTATCGTAACGGTCAAAATTTCCCTGTCTGAATTTGCTTTTCAATTACACGCCATACCGTAAACTTCGCAAAAAAGCACCTGTTAGCCAGAAGGCTACCAGGTGTGTACGAAGAAAACCCATTAGAGATTATATGCACAAGACACTGATTATTGCCGACGACGTCCAGCTGTTTGACAGCGCTGGTCTTAATGTCATTACATTTGATGATTATCTGGCAAATTTCCCGAAACTTAACGAGCCCAAAACGCGCGTAATCAACCTGTGTGATACCAGTCAGTACCTTAGCCGTGGCTATTACTGCTCGCTGCTTGCTCAGGCGCGAAAACACCGGGTATTGCCAGCGGTAAATACAATCAACGACATGCGCATGGCATCGGATAGTCATATGCCGCCCAGGGTTACGCTTCCCGATACGCTTGAGCACACTGACGTTGCAGCACTGCCGTCAACATTTTTTGTGGTATTTGGTAAAACGATGGAGCCTTCACTGGCCCTGATTGCACAGCGTGCCTTTGCACTTTATCCGTGTCCGATTATGCGGTTAACGATGCATGTTGCCGTTGAGTCCGGGGCGACCATCGGTTACGCCGAATGTCGGGTGGTTGGCTTTAATGCATTGCCAGCGGACATGCACCGGTATGCAATTACACAACTGATAGCGTTTGCCGATTCTGCATGGCGGTCCCCGGCTAAAGGTAAAAAAGTGCGCTGGGATATGGCGATTCTGGTTAACCCTGATGAGGTTACACCGCCCAGTGATAGAAAGGCGCTGAAAAACTTTGTTAAAGCTGCCGAGAATGTTGGGATCCATGCTGAAATTGTGTCGCAGCTTAATCCGGCAGATGTTGGGCATTATGATGCCCTGTTTATTCGCGAGACGACGGCCATCGAACACAGTACCTATCAACTGGCGCGTGCGGCAGAGCGTGAAGGCCTGGTGGTAATGGATGACTCGCAGTCGATACTTCGCTGCTGTAATAAAGTTTTCTTGCAGGATGCGTTCACTTATCAGAACGTGCCGGCACCGAAAAGCCGGTTTGTCAGCCAGGCGGATGACGACGCCTGCCAAAAACTGATTAGTGAGCTGGGACTACCGCTGGTATTAAAGCTACCGGAAAGCTCATTTAGTCGCGGCGTATACAAAGTGGAAAGTGCCGCAGAGCTTGAGCAAAAACTTCGCGAAATGCTCGATGTTTCTGCCCTCGTGTTAGTTCAGGAATATATTTTTACGGATTACGACTGGCGAATCGGCGTATTGGGTGGCAAGCCCATTTATGCCTGCAAATATTTTATGGCACGAAACCACTGGCAAATTTATCACCATGACGGTGACCAGACTGACTCCGGAGACTTTGTGACCATGGCGACATTTGAAGTGCCACGGCCCGTTCTTCAGGCCGCAGTTAAAGCGGCCAAGGTGGTCGGAAATGGTCTGTATGGCGTGGATATCAAGCAGGATGGTAATAATGTGTTCGTAATTGAAGTGAACGACAACCCCAGTCTTGAAGCCGGGATTGAAGATAAATATCTGGGCAAAGCGCTGTATGAGATAATCATGCAGGAGTTTGCTGATCGTTTAGAAAAGAGAGGAAAGTAATGGAAGCGGTTATGTCTGGCCATGCTGTTTCACTCAGTAAGGTGGCAGACGCCGATATAGATGCACTGTGGCAGTTGGAGCAGCGGTGCTTTACCTCAGACAGGCTTAGCAAGCGCAGAATGCGGTTTTACATGAGTGCGCCGCATGCCGAATTTGTAATGGCCCGGGCAAACGGTCTGGTGGTCGGGTACGCGCTGCTATTGTGCCGGCGGGGCACTTTACTCACCCGGTTATATTCAATAGCGGTGGATCCGGAGGCCCGGGGCCTGGGCATTGCGGCGCAACTGATTGACGAGCTGGAGAGGCGGGCATTGTTGCGGGGAAAGCCCTTTATGCGTCTGGAGGTTGCCGTGAACAACAGGGCGGCCATTGCCCTGTATGAAAAACTGGGGTTTCATCAGTTTGGCATTTATAACCATTATTATGAAGACGAAAGCGATGCGCTGAGAATGCAAAAAGCGCTGCGAATGCCAGCCAGTCAAAACAAGCATGAATTGTATCCCTGGTATCAACAATCAACAGAATTTACGTGTGGACCCGCCGCATTAATGATGGCAATGACATCATTAGATAAACACAGCAACATGTCGCAGCACGAAGAGCTAACAATATGGCGTCAGGCAACCACCATATATATGACCTCCGGGCATGGCGGCAGTCACCCGGTGGGCCTGGCGCTGGCAGCTCACCAGCGTAATTTTGAAGCTGAAGTCTGGATGAATCAGGCCCTGCCGCTTTTTACCGATGGCGTAAGAAGCGAGCATAAAAAGCAAATCATTGAACTGGTGGAAACCGATTTTGCCGGACAGGCTCGAAAAGAAGGGGTACCTATCAGGCAGTTTCAATGGCAACTCAGTGACATTGAAGACGCGTTAGCCAACCACAAAGCAGTAATCTGCCTGATCAGCACCTACGCTTTTGATAAAAGAAAGGCACCACATTGGGTGGTGGTAACGGGGGTTGATTCACAGTGCGTCTATATCCACGATCCGGACCCGGGTGAGGAAGAACATGTAGAATTTCAACACATTCCTTTGTCACGTGAAGATTTTCTGCGACTGGCCACCTACGGCAAGCGTAAAATCAGAACCGCGGTAATAATCAGCCCTGCCGTGTAGGCAGGGCTGTTGTAAGATTAGTGATGTGCCTTACTGCGCATCATGCGCGTATTGAATTCTTTGAGCGAGTTTACTAAATCGCTAAGCTCGCCGTTACTTCCACCGAAAACATTCGGCTTGGTGAAACGGGTGCCTTTGATCGCCAAATCAAAAGGGCGATTGATATCAAACTCTGTGGTACGTTTTTGTAGCCTGGACCATTCACCCAGCATCGACGAGGGAATTGCGTGGCGTTTGGCAACTAACTTGTCTCTTAATTGCAACACCTGACCGATTAATAGCGTGTTGTCATTTTTCATAATACAACCTGTTTTCTCGCGTTTATCAATAGGCCTTTTACTTAATGGTCAATGAGTTCAGCGCGATGGCTTACTTTTCACGGGCCGCCCAGTAAAGGTCTGACTCACTGTGAAAGTTGCAAAATGAATACCGATTGAAATTTTACTGTCATAAAAATGACATAAGCTGCTGATTAGAAGTGATAATTGCTATCTTACTGCGCATCTATAAAAAAAGTATGAGGTAGAACTTACAATTCGGTATTGCCGCATTTTGAAAAATTGAAAGACCTAATGTGCAAATCGGATAGACTTTTTGCGAAATCGTTTCACGCCTTTCACACACAGAGCCGGTGTCCAAATCAGTAAATTGGCAAGAATAGCCACAACCAGGCTGAAGATAACAGCCGTTGGTGAAAGTGGCACGGAAGGGGAAAAGTTTTCCGCCACACGCTTAAGCGTAGTAAAGCGGGCGGGAGTAAACATATACCACGCCTGTGAGAAGTAGTTACCATTATCCAGCGTCGCGATCCCCTGTTTAATCACCGCCAGTTGCTGGATCTGCTGTGCTTTGTTGGTGGCGTCTTCGCGCACCACAGGCTCATTATTTTTTTGTAAATCCTCAATCATCGCATCCGCTGATGCGTAGCCATATCGGTTGGCCAGTTGCTCATACTCCGCCACATTTTGCGCGGTGGCATCGTGATAGCCAGCAAGATATTGGCGATAGTGATCAGCCAGAATAGGCACCTGCAATGCCAGAATAAATATCGTGGCGAAAATAATCTTGTCGAACACATTTACAAGAATTTTCATGCAGGTCCTCGTCAGTCAGTCAACGTAAAGTCAGCGTTGGCTCAGCGCCATGTAAATAGCGTCTGTCAGTTGTTTGAGCTCATCACCACTTATAATATACGGCGGCATAATATAAACCAGTTTATTAAACGGACGTATCCAGACGCCGGCTTTCACAAAATGTCTTTGCAGACGTGCGACATCCACCGGATGGTGTGTTTCAACCACGCCGATAGCGCCCAGAATTCTGACGTCCCTGACTGCCGCCAGTGACAGGCAATCAGGAAGTGTCTGTTTCAGTTGGGCCTCAATATCCGCAACCTGTTTTTGCCAGTGATTCTGGCTGATAAGTTCAAGACTTGCCGAGGCCACCGAACAGGCCAGAGGATTTCCCATGTAAGTGGGGCCGTGCATGAATACGCCGGGTTCGCCCTGACACACCCCCAACGCGACATCTTCGGTACACATCGTGGCAGCCAGTGTCATATAGCCACCAGTCAACGCTTTTCCTACACACATAATATCCGGGCTGATACTGGCATGTTCACACCCAAACAGCTTTCCTGTGCGACCAAAGCCAGTGGCAATTTCATCGCAAATCAGCAAAACATTATATTGATCACAGAGCTGACGCGCCCGTTTGAGGTACTCAGGATGATAGATGCGCATACCGCCGGCACCCTGCACAATTGGCTCAATAATCAATGCGGCCAACTCGTTATGGTGGGCATCGAATAACTCTTCCAGCGGCAGAATATCATCCTCGCTGAAGGTTTGGTCATACCGGGTTTGTGGCGCCGGGGCAAAGTATTGCGGCGTCAGGACATTTGAAAACAGGCTGTGCATGCCGTTCACCGGATCGCAGACTGACATCGCGGCAAAGGTATCGCCGTGATAGCCGTTTCGCGGAGTGATCACTTTGTGCTTATCGGCTCTTCCCTGACATGCCCAGTACTGTAGCGCCATTTTAAGCGCCACTTCTACAGACACTGAGCCTGAGTCGGCCAGAAAAACACGGGACATACCCGCGGGCGCCATATCCAGTAATTGCCGGCAGACATTAACGGCAGGTTCATGGGTCAAACCACCAAACATAACATGCGAGAATTTATCGACCTGGGCATGGGCGGCGGCATTGAGCGCTGGATGATTGTATCCGTGTATGGCGGCCCACCAGCTGGACATCCCGTCAATCAGTGTTTCTCCGGTCGCAAGATGAATTTTCGTACCTGAAGCACCGGCCACTTCGTAACATGGGAGCGGATTGACTGCCGATGTATAAGGATGCCATATGTGGCGTTTATCAAATTCAATATTGTTCAAAATATAGCCAGTGGTAAAGGTTGTGAATTGGTCAGAGTTGACAACTCTGTTGCTGCGCATAGACTAAGCCAGCAATTATCATTAGTAAAGGACAGGTCATGACCGCCGCACCCCAATTTGTCTCGTCGTCGCAGGAAATTCGTAACGACTGGACGACCGCTGAAGTTGAAGCACTTTTTGCTATGCCGTTTAACGATCTGCTGTTTAAGGCACAAACGGTGCATCGGGCGCATTTTGACCCCAATGAAGTACAGGTTTCAACGTTGCTGTCGATCAAAACCGGCGCCTGCCCGGAAGATTGCAAATATTGTCCCCAAAGTGCCCGATATGATACCGGGCTGGAAAAAGAACGTTTGTTGGAAGTCGAAAAGGTTATTGAGCGGGCAAAAGAAGCAAAAGCCGCCGGCTCAACCCGCTTTTGCATGGGCGCTGCCTGGAGAAACCCTAAAGAGCGCGACATGCCTTATGTAACCAAACTGATTTCAGAGGTCAAAAAACTGGGCCTGGAAACCTGCATGACGCTGGGCATGTTGTCTCGTGAACAGGCGACTGCGCTTAAACAGGCTGGTCTGGATTACTATAATCATAACCTGGATACCTCCCCGGAATACTACGGCGATATCATCACAACGCGTACCTATCAGGACAGGCTGGATACACTGGATAATGTGCGCCAGGCGGGCATGAATGTATGCTCAGGCGGTATTGTTGGAATGGGCGAAAGCGGTAAGGACCGGGCGGGACTGCTCATCGCCCTGGCAAATCTGCCCCAGCAGCCAGAAAGTGTGCCTATTAATATGCTGGTAAAAGTGGAAGGCACACCGTTGGACAGCGTTGATGATTTGGAACCCTTTGAGTTTATCCGTACCATCGCGGTTGCGCGGATCATGATGCCAGCCTCGCATGTCAGGCTATCAGCAGGTCGCGAAAATATGAATGAGCAAATGCAGGCACTGTGTTTCATGGCCGGCGCAAATTCTATCTTTTATGGCTGTAAGTTGCTGACAACCTCAAATCCTGACACCCATGAAGATGTACAGCTTTTCCGCAAGCTAGGCATCAATACCGAGCGTACGCGCGATTATTCTGATGAGGCGCATGCCCAGACGCTGCAGGAAGAAATTGCTGATCGCGCCACGCCAGACCTGTTTTACGATGCCACTAAACCTTCGGCAGTCGAGGCATAATGGCCTTTGACTGGATAAGTAACAAGCTGACGGCTCTGGAGGCGCATGGCTATCAGCGCCGGCGCGTTACTGTCGATTACGAAAAAGACGGTATCATCAGTATCGACGGGCAACATTATCTGCACTTTGCCAGTAATGATTATCTGGGGATGCGGCACGACGAGGGTGTGCAGCAAACCTGGGTAGAAGGGCTGGCGCAGTATGGCGCGGGCAGTGGCGCATCACCGCTGGTAACAGGTTTTACCACGGCGCACAGTGCACTGGAATCTTACCTGGCTGAACATCTGAACCGGGAAGCCGCGCTGTTATTCAATTCTGGCTTTGCAGCTAATCAGGCCCTGATTCAGGCGCTCTTTGCTCAGCCAGGCAATATAGTCGCTGATAAACTGATGCATGCATCCTTCATTGACGGGGCGATGTCCTCACAGGCTGTATTTAAGCGATTTGCCCATAACGATACGGCCCATTTAAAAGCCGTATTAGAAAAAGCTTCATCCGTTAACAGTCTGATTGCCACCGAAAGTGTGTTCAGTATGGATGGTGACCAGGCACCATTGAAAGAACTGGCGCATATCGCCTGTGAGCAAGGCCGCTGGCTTATGGTGGACGATGCCCATGGCTTTGGCGTTTTAGGCGAGAAGGGACTGGGCTGCGCGGAATCTGCTGACTTATCGCAGCAGGAGATACCTGTGTTAATGGGGACATTCGGTAAAGCGGTGGGGACGGCAGGGGCATTTATCGCGGGCTCGCGACAGCTTATTGACCTGCTGATAAACACAGCCAGGCACTACATTTATTCCACCGCCATGCCGCCGGCACAGGCGCTGGCGACGTTGTATTCGCTGGAGCAAATACGTGATGGCCGCCGCCAGAAAACGCTCAACGACAATATTCATTATTTCAAAACACGCATGCTCGAATCAGGCTTCAAAATAACAGGGTCTCAAACCGCTATTCAGCCAGTACTGACCGATGGGCCCAAGCAGGCTGTTGCTTTAAGTGAAGCGCTTAAACAGCGCGGAATATGGGTACCGCCAATCCGCTATCCTACTGTGCCCAAAGGAACCGACAGACTGAGGGTTACGTTGAGCGCAGTGCATACTCGTCAGGATATTGATGCATTGTGTGATGCACTGCAATTAGCCAAAGAGGCAATAGCATGACACAAGCTGCCCTGAAAGAAGCTGTAGCCAGACAATTCAGCCGCGCCGCGCCCCGGTATGACAGACTCGCATCAATACAGCAACACATTGCCGCGCAGGCGATGGGGCAAATACCGGTATCGTCAGGGCGCTTACTGGACATTGGATGCGGCACCGGTCGTAATACCGCTTTACTGGCTGAACGAGGTTTTGATGCCAGTGGCGCCGACCTTGCTCAGGGGATGGTGGAATACGCAAGCCTGAATTATCCGTACCTGTCGTTTTGCGTTGCAGATGCGCAGCGCTTACCGTTTAATCACGATGCATTTGATGTGGTGTTTTCAAGTATGGCCCTGCAATGGTGTCAGAATATTGCTCAAGTCATGAAAGAGCTCGCCCGGGTACTCAGGCCTTCTGGGCTCGCCCCACTTAGCATTATGACAGACGGATCGTTCGGCCAGCTCAATGCCAGCCGGCGTGCGTGTGGCTTACAAGCGGTGACCAATGTTATGGCGTCTCACGAGCAGTGGCTGGCAGCCTCGCACGACGCCGGATTTACAGTGCTGCAGGCTGAAACTATTGAATACACGGATACCTTTGCGGATATCTTGTCTTTGCTGCGTTCAATAAAAGCGGTAGGCGCTGGCGTAAGGTGTGATAACGCATCGGTCTCTGCGTTATCCCGCCGGCAGCTGACAATGCTGCAACGCGCGTATCAGCGTTACCAAACACCCACCGGGCTGCTGCCACTTACTTACCGGGTCAGTCATCTGGTTTTGGAGAAATCATAGTAATGAAGTCTTTTTTCGTCACAGGCACGGATACCGAAGTCGGCAAAACCTATTTCAGCGCCAGGCTTCTGGAGTCACAGGCCAACGCAGGATTAAAAGTTGCAGGGTATAAGCCGGTATCAGCAGGCTGTGAAATGATTGACGGTCAGCCCGTTAACGAGGATGCTTTTGCGTTGTGGCAGGCCAGCAATCTTTCTGTGTCACTAACACAGGTAAATCCGGTGGCGCTGATGCCGCCCATCGCACCGCATATTGCTGCTGCACAGGCAGGTGTAACAATCTCAAAAGAGAGGCTGGTGGCAGGGTATCACGCACTTGCAGAGCATCAGCCGGATTTATTGATCATGGAAGGTGCCGGGGGGTGGCAACTGCCCCTGGGAAATAATGTGTGGATGCCTGACGTGGTCAAAGCACTCAAACTGCCGGTGATCATGGTGGTAGGCATGCGATTAGGGTGCCTTAATCATGCGATGTTGACCGTTCAGGCAATCGCGCAATCAGGCTTATCGCTCCACGGGTGGGTGGCCAACTCTATGTCAGCCACACCAATGCCTTATTATGCCCAAAACCTGCAAACGCTTGAGGATGCGATAGATGCACCGCTGTTGGCTGAGCTTCCGTACAACGATGCCGAACTCAGCCGGAGCCGGTTAGCCAATATACTGACTTAGGTCAGCGGTGGGCTGAATAGCGGTTTTCTCTTCGCCCACAAAAACAAACCCTTCAACATCACCAAGCAGCGTCAGGCGGCCATCAGTCAGGCTAAGCGCAGTGCCCTCGGGAATAGCAATGATGGGCGTTTTGGGGTGCAGGGTGGTGAACTCTGCCAGTCGCTGATCCCGCGTTTCGCCATTGTGACCCGGCGGCGCGTAATTGCTGTAGTGCGGGTTCAACTGGCACTGGATAACACCTAACGCATTAAACGATGCCGGCTCAATAATCGGCATGTCGTTGGTGGTGCGTATGGACTGACCGCAGATATTTGAGCCTGCGCTCCAGCCAATATAGGGAGTGCCGTCTGCGATAACTGCTTTTAACGGGTCGAGTAAATCCTGCTCGTACAGGGTGTGCAATAAGTTGAAAGTATTGCCGCCGCCCACCAGAATCGCCTGCTTATTGGCTTTTGCATCATTAAGTGCCGCAACCGGGTCGTCAAAAGTATGCAGCCCGGTAATGGTGAACTCCGGCAAGGCTTCCGCAACTTTTTGCGTATACGCGTCCCAGGTCATGGTGACCCCGGCAAAAGGGATGAACAGAATGTCACGCTGGTCCCCCAGATGGCCAAACATGAAAGATTTTGCGTGCTCCAGATAGTCTTCACTTCCGGCGCGCGAACTGCTCAACATCAGCACGTGTGCAGACATAGAAAGGCTCCATAAAAAAGGTTAGGTTATCGCATTTAACTGCATTCTGGTATAGCTGCAAAGATTAAAGCGGTGTGAGAAAAAGCACAGAAATGACCCGTTTGGGCTCGCTCAACCGTAAATCTGACAACAGCGTGGTTTTCGATAATGTGAAGCTGCGCGTTTTTCATCAGCGATACGAGGATACACCATGAAAAAAATAGCAAGTCTTCTAGCCGGTGCTGCATTTCTGGCGTCCGGCGCAGTTCATGCGCAGTCCGGTGAATGCGAAGCGACTATCGAAAGTAATGATGCGATGCAGTACAACAAAAAGGAAATGACCGTACCGTCTTCCTGCGAAGAATTCACGGTGAAGCTGGTTCACACCGGACAGATGGAAAAGTCGGTGATGGGTCATAACTGGGTGCTGACCGAGTCTGGCGAGGCGCAGGCTACCGCTACAGATGGCATGGCCGCTGGTATTGATAACGGCTACCTGAAGCCGGATGATGACCGCATTATTGCTGCGACTGAACTAATTGGCGGTGGCGAAGAAAGTTCAGTGACGTTTTCTGTCAGCGACTTGAAAAAATCCGGTGATTACACGTTCTTCTGTTCGTTCCCGGGTCATATCAGCATGATGAAAGGCACACTAAAAGTGGAATAATGGTCACGCAGATAAAATCTGACGACATATTGGTATTCACAAAGGGCAGACGATAAACTCTGCCCTTTTCATTTTTTGTTACACAGGTAATCATCGTGCGCGATATTTATGACAACGCCAATCTGTGGCAAGCTACCGCGCTAACATGAATCACATATCAATTCCTGCACGGTCGGGAATGAGCCTGAAATGACTGGAAGTAAAAGGATAACGCTTTGAATAAAACCTCGGTACTTTTTGTATGCCTGGGCAATATCTGCCGATCACCGACTGCAGAGGCTGTGTTTCGTAAAAAGGCCAGCGAGGCGGGCTTATCCGTTGACATCGACTCTGCGGGTACCCACGGCTATCATATTGGCAATCCGCCGGACAAACGTTCGCAAGCAGCAGGCGTAGCAAAAGGGTACGATTTCTCGGGTATCAGCTGTCGCAAAGTGGATGCATCAGATTTCGAAAAATTTGATTACATTCTGGCGATGGATAAAAGTAATTTCGAAAACCTGAAAAAAGTCAGTGAGCCTTTGCACCATGCAAAAGTGAGTCTGTTTCTGGATTTTGCCGATAGTAAATATGATGAGGTGCCCGATCCTTACTATGGGGGGAAGAAGGGATTTGAACTGGTACTGGAACTCATCGAAGAAGCCAGCGACGGACTAATTAAGGACATAAAGAAAAAACAGTGAAGCAACATTCACGGAGCGTTCTGGCTGCGCTGTTCATACTCTGCCTGCTGGTCAGCGCCGCAATACTGGCCCAGGATCTCTTTGTTGCTGAGATGTCAGTCGGTATGGTCTGGCATATCGTCCTTCAATTGCAGCTTCCACTGATACTTACTGCTATTCTGGTCGGCGCGGGGCTTTCGGTTAGTGCTGCAACGTTGCAGGTCACATTGCATAACCCTCTTGCTGACCCGGGAATCATCGGTATTTCCAGTGGTGCGAGCCTGATGGCCGCATTGGTGTTGCTGACCCTGAAACTTGACCATATAAATTATTTTTATGTGCTGCCATTGGCATGTTTTGGTGGTGCGCTGCTTTCCACATGGCTGATTTATCTGGTCGCTCGCAGACTGCGCGCCTCAACCACGGCGGTCATTTTAGCCGGGATTGCCATATCGACTATCGCCGGCGCAATGATGGCTTGGTTATATATTCTGGCTGATGCCCAGGCGTTGAGAAATCTGACATTCTGGCTCATGGGAAGCCTGTATCAAACCGACTGGTGGATACTGGCTGTTGCCGGTCCGCTCATCGCCGGGGGCGTTGTGTATCAGTTGTCGCAGGCCAGCGCCCTGAACTGGCTGTATGGTGGCTCAACGCTCGCAGCGGCTGCCGGCGCTGAGCCCGCCCGCCTGGTGCGTAATAATCTGATTGTTTGCGCACTATGTGTCGGCGCTGCGGTATCGATAGCAGGCTCCATTGCCTTTGTTGGATTGCTGGTGCCGCATTTTCTGCGCATGATTATCGGCTTTGATAACCGGGTGCTACTGCCTGCCAGTGCGCTGTGCGGTGCACTGGTGCTACTGTTGGTTGCTTTACTCAGCGAGCTTGTAAGCTGGATGACGCTGCCGGTTTCAATGGTAACCGCGACAATAGGCGGCCCGCTGTTGTTGTTGGCGCTATACAAAGGTCAATGGAGAATGTCGTGATTACGCTCAACGATATTTGCATTGAAAAACGGCTACGCGGAATCAGTGCCGAGATTGACCGGGGTATGTGCTGTCACATTCTGGGCGAGAACGGGGCCGGCAAATCGACATTGCTACATGTATGTGCCGGGCTCCTTGACCCTGACAGTGGTGATTGCCGGATAAATAAGCAGCCTGTGACAACAATGCCAGCACCTCACCTTGCTAATTTCCGCGGCTTTCATGAGCAACATAGTAGCGCCGCCTTTGATATTCCTGCGCACAGCTACATTCAATTTTATACCGGACGCAAACCGCCTCACGACAGGTTGATTGCCGCATTGGACATCGGGGAGTTACTCGAGCGGCCGGTCAGCCAGTTGTCCGGCGGTGAAAAGCAGCGGGTCAACCTTGTCCGGTGTATTGCGCAGGTTTGGGAGGCGGTGGAGCAGGGGCAGGCAGTATTGTGTCTGGACGAACCTTTGCAGGGATTGGATATCCGGCATCAGCAATCACTATTGCTGTTCTTGCGCGAACTCTGCCAAAAGGGCAATACGGTTATTATGTCCAGCCATGATATTAATATCAGCGCCCGGTTTGCCGATTGGATATTGTTGCTAAAACACGGGCAGTGTCTGGCCAGTGGCTCAGTGCAACAAACATTCTCAACTGACCAGCTCGAAGCCTGCTATGGCATCAAATTCGTCATAACAAATAACCAAAATGCTTTACAAATACATCCTCAATGGCCTTCTGCATAATTGATTATGTGATAAGCTGACCCAACCGGGTCGGTCTGTTTCCGACAACGATACAATGATTCTCATCAGTACGATGGCCCGGTTGGATAAACCCCTAAAATGCACTAGTTGAGGAGCCCGCGTGGATAATTGGCAACCCGATAGCTGGAGATCAAAACCGATCCTTCAGCAACCAGAATATGAAGATAGCGCCCAGGTAGCCAGCGTTGAAGAAACGTTAAGTAAGTATCCGCCGCTGGTGTTTGCCGCTGAAACCCGCGAACTGCGCCGCCAGCTTGGTGAAGTAAGTATGGGCAAAGGCTTTTTGCTGCAAGGCGGCGACTGTGCTGAATCTTTTGATGAATTCAACGCGCCGAAAATTCGCGACACGTTCAAAGTCATTCTGCAAATGGCGATTGTATTGACATTTGCCGGTCGCTGTCCGGTGACCAAAGTGGCGCGTATGGCCGGTCAGTATGCAAAGCCGCGTTCTTCCAACGAAGAGACGATTAACGGGGTAACACTGCCCAGTTATCGCGGCGATATCATCAACAACTTCGAATTCACAGCAGCGGCGCGTCGACCGGATCCTGCCCGACTGCTTGAAGCGTATCATCGCAGTGCGGCTACCTTGAATTTACTACGTGCATTTGCACAGGGTGGTCTGGCAGATCTGCACGAGGTTAACCGCTGGAACATGGCGTTTGTCGAGAACAATCCGCTTAAAGAGCGCTATCAGGATATCGCCCGCCGCATCCAGGATACGCTGCAGTTTATGGATACGATCGGCATTAATGCAACCAATACGCCGGCGTTGCATGAAACCTCTCTGTTTACCTCACACGAGGCGCTGTTACTGAATTACGAACAGGCGTTAACCCGGATAGATACATTGACCGGCAAGCCGTATGATTGCTCTGCTCACATGGTTTGGATTGGTGAGCGCACCCGTCAACTTGATCATGCGCATGTCGAGTTTTTCAGAGGTATTCATAACCCCATCGGTGTGAAAGTCGGACCGGGAATGGATGAGGATGAATTGATTCGCTTAACTGATACGCTAAATCCGGAAAATGATCCCGGCCGGCTGACATTTATAACCCGGATGGGCGAGGGGAATCTGGAAAAGAACCTGCCACGCTTGTTACGCCGGGTGAAACAGGAAGGTCGGAATGTTGTGTGGAGTTCCGACCCCATGCACGGTAATACCATCAAAGCGAGTAACGGCTACAAAACGCGTAACTTTGATGCCATTCTGGGTGAAATCCGTCAGTTTTTCGCTGCACATGCTGCTGAAGGGACCCATGCCGGTGGTATTCACCTTGAAATGACCGGACAGCATGTGACTGAGTGTACCGGTGGTGCATACCAGATCAGTGATGACGATTTAGCGCAGGCTTATAAAACCCAGTGCGATCCGCGCCTTAATGCTGATCAGGTGCTGGAAATGGCATTTCTGGTTGCCGACCACTTACGTAGCTAATTAACGAGCTTTATGCCAATTCGCTGGCGATGTATGTCGTCAGCGCTTCTTCCCGCTCTGCCTCGGTTAACACCCCGGTAAAAATGGTTTTTCGCCTCAATGCTTTTGTTCGCGAATCATTTGCCAGTAGTAATTGCCGGAATATATCCGGATTCTCCCGTGCTTCCAGAATTCCCTGCCACAGTAGATAACTGCCATAGCTGATCATTCCTTCTTCATACCGCTGATTCAGATTGACCTGAATAGCGATGAAGTAGTCAGGCTGTGACAGACATTTTTCAGCCATTACCTGATGCAGATGATGAATCTGCCTGTCGATGATGACCTGCTTTTGTCGTTTGGGGCGGGTAAACATAGTGCTCACCAGTTACATGAATAATACATGTATAAGTGTACAGTTGTTGGTGCGTGTATTGCAAGTTTAACAGGAAAGGTAATCAATCATCATCCAGTAGCGGAGCAACAACCCGCTCCAGACCGTTAAGCTTGATTTCATACATCAGCGCCAGTTGTTCGCCCAGCTTCCCGGCCGGAAATCCCTGCTGATGAAACCAGACCAGGTAAGGCTCGGGTAAGTGATATAAGCGTCTGCCAGCATACTTGCCAAACGGCATGACCTGATTAATCGCATCGCGAATAAGTTCCGGATCCATTATGTATTATCCTGTTGTGCCATCCACAATCTGAAGTACCGCCCCTGATTGTTTAACAAGTCACTATGTCTGCCCTGCTCAACAATCTGCCCGTCGTGCAGTACCAGAATGTTATCCGCATCAGTAATGGTGGAAAGCCGGTGCGCAATCACCAGGCTGGTATGAGCACGGGCGGCCTCTTTCAGCGCCTGCAAAATAGCACTTTCGCTCTGGCTATCCAGTGAAGACGTCGCTTCATCGAAAACCATTACCGCAGGATGTTTCAGCAGGGCCCGGGCGATGGCCACACGTTGTTTTTCACCACCGGAAAGTTTCAGGCCCCGCTCACCCACCTGCGTCATCATGCCGTTTGGCAAACTACTGACAAACTCAGACAGATGGGCCAGCCGAATGACGTCTTCTACCTCAGCATCACTCGCATCAGGCTTACCATAGCGGATATTCTCCAGCAGCGAGTCATTGAACAACACCGTATCCTGCGGCACGATACCAAGGGTGTCACGCAGGCTGGCCTGGGTCACCGATGCAATGGATTGACCGTCAATGCTGATTTGACCACTATCAGGCTCGTAAAAACGGAATAACAATTTGGCCAGCGTTGATTTGCCTGCGCCACTGCTACCAACCACAGCAACTTTCTGACCAGGCGCTATATCGAATGTGATGCCACGTAAAATAGGGCGCTGGGGGTCATAGCTAAAGCGTACATCAGTGAACCGCACATAACCTTGCGTAATTTTCAGCGCCGCGGCGTTCTGCTTATCAGTAACCGCTGGCGTGATTTGAAGTAAATTGAACAGGTTATGAATATTCGCCATGGCACCGCGGATCTCACGATACACAAAGCCCAGAAAATTCAGAGGAATAAACAGCTGCATAGTGAATGCGTTAATGAGTACAAAGTCGCCCAGGGTCATGTCACCGTTAAGCACACCCAGGGTAGCGTTGATCATCATGGCTGTCACAGCCAGTGCAATCACCAGTGCCTGGCCGCCATTAAGCGCAAAAAGAGACAAACGATTGCGCCGACGGCTTTGTTCCCAGGCGGCCAGCGAGGTATCGTATTGATGGGCTTCATGACTGGCATTATTGAAGTACTTTACTGTTTCGAAGTTAAGCAAACTGTCGATTGCGCGGGTATTAGACTGTGAATCTGCCTGATTCATTTCGTGGACATAGCGGGTTCGCCAGTTAGTCGCTTTGACAGAAAAGCCCACGTATAACACCACGGCTATCACGATAATTCCGGCAAATGAGGCGCCATATTGGGTCAGAAGAAGGGTCACGACAATAATAATTTCAAGGCAGGTGGGCAGAATATTAAACACCAGAAAGCGAAGCAGAAAGCTGATCCCGCTAGTGCCTCGCTCAATGTCCCGGGACAATCCGCCGGTTTGTCTGCTTAGATGAAAGCCGACATCTAAATCATGCAAGTGCCGAAATACTTTCAGCCCCAGTCGACGCATCGCCCGTTCGGTAACACGTCCGAATAATGTATCGCGCACCTCGCCCAGAATTGTATTTAAAAAGCGCAGGGTACCGTATGCCACCACCAGCGCTATAGGCACTGCTACCGCGACCTTGCTCAAATCATCTGCATCCAGGCTGTCTACGGTATATTTTAACGCGTAGGGAAGGCCTATACTGGCAAGTTTTGCCAAAATCAGGCAAAACAGAGCCAGCGTCACACGTCCGCGAAACTCCAGCAGGTAGGGAATTAGCTGCTTAACAGTTTGCCAGCGCACTGGCGTATCGGCAGGAATATCAAATCGCGAGCGTCGCATGAGTACCCATTGTCGGCAAAATAAACGCGCTCATGCTAGCGCACATGCCTAAACTGCGCTACTTATCACCGTGTACTTGCGAGTTTTTCTTCATTTATCAGTGAAAAAACAGCCTGCCTGAATGAGGGGTATAGCAACCGGTTACCATGTGCCGAAAGATGATCACCGTCAAAGTAGCGGGTTTTATCTTCATCATAAACCGGACACCGCACGCTGTTACACAGGGTGGGAAGGGGATCCCAGACCAGTAAACGGGGGACTGATTCTCTTAGCACCTCAAGATTTTCCATTACCGGCTTGCGCATTTTCTCCATGTCTTCACGGTCTTGCCAGGGACCACCCTCACACGTAGGGTTTGTGCGATTAAACCAGTCGCTGCAGCGAAATGGAATATAGGAAAACACCGGTTTGGGGGCATCGGTCAGTATATTGTTGGTGACCTGGTTCATGCGCTTCACAATACGAATACTTTCCGCTTTTGCCTGCTCGCGCTTTTTCAGTGCGCTGTCACTGCGAATTTGCGATTCCAGCTCTTCCTTACTGCGCGGATACATGCGGTACTGATTGGTTAGCCGGTAGGCTTTAAGCGTGGCGAAAAAAATAATATCGTTAGGGCCGGCTTCTTTCTCAATGTCTGACAACCAGCTTTCCAGCTTCTGTGCACAGCGACTTTGTGCGGTCATCACCGGTTCGCGCATATTGATGGCGCCGCAACCACCCTGACTGTGAATTTGCGTATCAATACCGGTCTCATCAGCCAGCATGCGCAACATTGTTGCATAAGCCCCTGCATGAGAGTCACCAATTACGTAAATGGTTCTGTCAGCCAATGCGTTGCCTTTTTCTACATCAGAGGAGTGCGAATAGTAGGGATACCAGACGTACCGGTTATTGGTCACGCTCTGACTTAACCGCTTTTGATGATCAAAAGCGTAGGCGGCGCCGGCAAAACTAACAAAAATAACAGCCAGTCCGGCGCCGACAGCGCTGGTTGGTTGCATGCGGGTAATCCGGGGCACGTGACTCAAACGCTGTTCAATGACATGGTAGGAAAATATCGCCATGGCAAAGGTAATCACGACTGCCAGTATCCATTCTATCGGGCTTTGAAGCCCTACAGACCAGCGAAAATACGTATAGACGGGCCAGTGCCACAGATACAGTGAGTAAGATATTTTCCCTATATAGCGAACGACTGGCTGCGAGAATAGCCGGGTTAACCCCCCGGTCTGTTCCGCGCACACGAAATAGTGAATAACAATGACCGTCCCGATTACAGGCAGAAGCGCCCACGGGAAGGGGAACGCGCTCTTACTGGCAAAAATAAAACCAAGGATAATGCAGGTGATACCAATAAACGCCGCCAACAGGCCGTGGCCTCCTTCGCGAAAGTGCTTGCTGGCATGCCATTGACATAACATCGCCCCGGCTGCCAACTCCCAGAAGCGGCTGGTAAGCAGGTAATACGCCGCATTGGTATCAGACTGGCTGTAGTTAACCGACAGCGCAAATGAAATAATCGCAAGGCCTGCCAGTGCCAGACGCGTTTTACCCTTAAGATAGAAATAAAACAGGACCGGAAAAATCACATAAAACTGTTCTTCAACACCCAGGCTCCAGGTATGGACAAAGGGATTAAATTCTACCGATGGCGAGAAATACGTATCACTGTTTGCGGCAAGGGCGATGTTACTCCATCCGAGAAAAGCAGCGAGGCCGGTATCTGATATTGATTTACTTAGCCATGCCTGAGGGATAAACAGTACGACAATCGCGGATGTGATAATCAGACAAAAAAGTAGTGCAGGAAATATTCGTACAACGCGGCGTCTGTAGAAAGCGACAATATAACTGTAAAATTGGGTGTGAGAGTGGTTTACCAAAGAGCGTGCAACGACATATCCGGAAATAACGAAAAAGATGTCAACACCGGTAAATCCGCCGGGTAACAGAGACGCATCAAGGTGGAACAGCATGACTGACAGAACCGCCAGCGCCCGCAGCCCGTCTATGCTGGGAATATATCTGCTCTTCATAAAAAGACAGACTTTACAGAATGATGACTGGCAGAATTACTCATTAACGATTTCCGGGCCCTGGTGATTGATTGACACGGATGAAAGCAGAATCAATGCCAGCGGAGCAGATGTTGCAGCAACAGACGTCCTTCAGATGCAATCAGCGTATAGTAATCTTCTGGTTGCAGCGCCCGTACAAGGTAAAAGCGGGAAATTCATCGCTGGGTTTTCTTTTGCTGCGCCGCGAATGTGTGGCACAGTAGTTCAATGCATCAACTCGGGGGATTATTTTGTTAGAAGATAGTTACGGTCGGCGTTTTCACTACCTCAGATTATCGATAACCGAAGCCTGTAACTTTCGTTGTCAGTATTGTCTGCCGGATGGTTATGATGGTCCCCCCAATAGTGCCTTCCTACAGCTGGGCGAAATTCAGACGTTGATTACCGCTTTCGCTCAGATGGGCACCTCCAAGGTGCGTATCACCGGTGGTGAGCCCAGTTTACGTCGCGATTTTTGTGACGTGATTCATCACGCTGCGACCACGCCTGGGATCCGCAGGGTTGCTACAACGACACATGGCGCCCGTCTTTATAAGGATGCCCGAAAATGGGCAGACGCCGGTCTGGACCAGGTGAATGTCAGTATCGATAGCCTGGACCCGAATCAGTTCGCTTCAATTACCGGCCAGGATAAGCTGCAACAAATTCTCAAAGGCATTGATACCGCTGTAGAGGCAGGTATTAAGGTTAAAATAAACACCGTGTTATTGCAGGATTTTAATGCCAACCGGCTATCACGCTTTTTAACCTGGCTGAGAGATACCCCTGTGACACTGCGCTTTATCGAGCTCATGGAAACCGGTGATCATCATGACTTCTTTTCCCGCCAGCATGTGTCTGGCGAACCTATCCGCCAGCGCCTGATATCTGAAGGATGGCAGCCCTTAATCAGAGCAAAAGATGCCGGCCCTGCGCAGGAGTTTTTTCATCCGGATTATGCCGGGCAGGTTGGCCTTATCATGCCGTATAGTAAGGATTTTTGTAAAAGTTGTAATCGACTTCGCGTTGCGGCTAATGGTAAGTTACATCTGTGCCTGTTCAGCGAACAGGGTCTGGAACTTCGCCCTTATTTATCACGAGGGGATGTCGACGGAGTAAAACAGTTTATTACTGAATCTCTGGCAGACAAAAAAGTTTCGCATTATTTGCAGGAAGGACATACCGGCGCGACAAAACATCTTGCCATGCTGGGAGGGTAATTCTCTGCATCGGAATAACAACATGTATTTGCAGAGGTGTAGCATGGAATTTGCTGATACCGAAAGGCTGAAGTTTTCTTATATTACCGCTGATGAAGCTGACTTTCTCTGGGAGCTTGATCAGGATGAAGAAGTAATGAAACATCTCAACGGTGGTGTTAAAACGACCCGTGAAGAGATAGACACGGTGTTTTTGCCCCGTCTTGCTGCATATGCTAACCCGGCGCTGGGCTGGGGATTATGGAAGGTTATACTAAAGGAGACTGATGAGGCGATTGGCTGGATTCTGGTCCGCCCGTATGGTTTTTTTACCTCACACCCGGAAGTAGATAACATCGAGCTTGGCTGGCGATTCAAGCGGGCATTTTGGGGTAAAGGGTATGCCTCAGAGGCCGCAAAAGGTATCAGAGATGGCCTGGCAAGCACCGGAATAAGCAAGTTTTCAGCAGTAACTCTGCCCGAAAATGAAAATTCCATCGGCATAATGAAGAAACTCGGCATGACCTATAGTCACAGCCAATTTTACGAAGACAGCGTGTTTAGCGAAGATGTGGTAGTGTATTCCCAATACATCTGATGCTTTGGCAGGTTACTGCCTGAGCGTTGTCGCCATTGCAACCTGTAAGCGCTGATAGCGATTGTGTTGCTCTTCACTGAGCGTACTGCTTTCAATCGCAGACTGGCATTCCTCAATCCATCTTTTCAGCTTCACCCAGGACACTGTTGCTGCATTCGCGTTGTGCGTGAGCTGGTGCAGCGTCGCCTGAAGCAGGTTCAGTGCAATGGCTGGATTTTTAGGCATTAATCTGAATGCCTGCTGTAATATCACAAGCGCTTCAGAAAACTGCTGTTCCCTGAAGGCCTTAACCGCCTTGTCATTCAGCGCTCGTGAGGGGTAGGCTATATCTTCTTTATCGTGTTTTTGTTGCGCGATATAGGCAGCAATGATTTCATCAGTATTTCCACTTTGTGCACGCTTTTGTAAAAAACTCAGCACTTTGAGAGCGTGTTGTCGCAAGCCAACTTCATGCAACGCTTTTGCTTTGTCAATCAGCGCTTCATCGGATTGCGCTGGCCACTGTGTTACCTCAAGGCTGTTGAGGAGTAGCCGCGCATTGCTAATTTCGTCCTGCAAATAAAATAAGCGTGCCCGGATAACAATAAGATCGTCCTGATCAACATCGTTGGCAAATTGCGCTTCTAACTGTCTTGTCAAATGACGACTTTGCTCAATTAACTCTCGCGTCTGTGAGGCATCGGTCGTCATAGCCAGATCGACACAGGCGCGAGCGCATAGTAAATAATACTGTGGATCTTGCACGTTATTACGCTGACTGCAGGTTAGCAGGGTATGTGCAGCGTTCAATGTGCCCTCAAAATCCTTTGATAAGCGCGCTATACGTACAGCATCGCGATGGCGGACCACATTGTTGGGTGATAGTTCACAGGCTAGGGTAGTCGCTTCAAACGCACTGTCGTAGTCCTTTAAACGCAAGTGTAAAAGTGTCAGAAGGTCATAAGCAAGAATGGCTGTCGAGGGATGTAACGTGAGCGAAAGAATTTGTTTTTCTGCTTCCGGAAATGCTCCCAGTTCTATCAGGCAGCCTATCAATCCCGTGCGGGCCCAAGTGAAATTCTGCAGCGCAAGAACAGACTCGTAAAACATTTTAGCGCCGTTCAGATTACCACTTCTGGCGATCAGTTCTCCTTTTAGCTTCAGCGCAAGCGGATAGATATCCTGGGACGGTTGCTCTGCAAGCAATGTTTCTGCGTCTGCCAGTGCCTGTGTATATCGTCCTGACGCTGCAGAATCATAAATGTGATGTAACACCTGTTTTCTGTGCAACAGCCGGGTAACCCGGGCCGCGGCATCGTGATTAGCAACCGGCATTATCAGAAATTCATCGGGCTGAATATCCAGCATAACATTGACCATTTCGGCATCCGCTTGCCCTGAAATCATCAGTACACCCGTACCCGGCGGGATTTGGTTTGATTCTTTAAGTTGCAGACAAACATTAAATGCCGGATCTGCAGCTGCAGACTGGCAGATGCAAATTAGAAGGATACAGTGATTTTCGGTCAAAAAAGCATGGGCTGCCTGATGGCTGGTGACGACCTCAGTATCAGGCAGCTGCAAATCAGCCAGCAATGCCTTTAATGTTCTAACATGGCGCTGTGTATGACTGATTATTAGTGCGCGTTGACTGGCCGTTCTGTCCATAGCTGTTGCCGGTATTTTTTGTTATTACCACTATATCGGCACAATCACGGAATGCATTATTTTTTTGGTGCTAACCGGGTATATGCAGACCATGACCACAGTGGGTGACAGGATGATCAAATCACTAAGATGGTAGCAACCGGGCAATGCAGCAACTTTTTGAAGCTGTAAAAGCCGATAAAACGTCTACAGAGACATACAACGACGAACTTCATCAGAGGCGCTTAAATATCTACATCAAAAGACGGATGTGACTAATACGGGAAACAACGTGTCGAAGGTGCGACTCTGGGAAAAAGCGTGATGGACGCTACTGTGACTCGAAACGACGTGTTGAACCAGTAACCTTCGCCGGTGTCTTGCAAGAAAGGGTGGATATTACTGAAACATGAAGCGACGTAGTGAATAAAAAGAATGGTGGACGCTACAGCGACTCGCAACGACGTGTTGAACCAGTGACCCTCGCCAATGTCCTGCAAGAAGTGATGGATACTGCAACTTGAGATGACGTTGTGAATAAAAGGAATGGTGGACGCTACTGTGACTCGCAACGACGTGTTGAACCAGTGACCCTCGCCAATGTCCTGCAAGAAGTGATGGATACTGCAACTTGAGATGACGTTGTGAATAAAAGGAATGGTGGACGCTACTGTGACTCGAAACGACGTGTTGAACCAGTGACCATCGCCGATGTCTTGCAAAAAAGGATGGATATTACTGAAGTTTGAGACGATGTTGTGAATAAAAGGAATGGTGGACGCTACTGGACTTGAACCAGTGACCCTCGCCTTGTAAGGGCGATGCTCTCCCAACTGAGCTAAGCGTCCGAATATTTGATTGTCCGCACTACTAAAAAAAGTGGTGGACGTTACTGCGACTCGCAACGAAGTGTTGAACCAGTGAGCCTCGCCAACCTCTTAAAAGAGTGGTGGACGTTACTGGACTTGAACCAGTGACCCTCGCCTTGTAAGGGCGATGCTCTCCCAACTGAGCTAAACGTCCATAATCATTTAAAGTTAGTCTTATTAAAAATAAGTGGTGGACGCTACTGGACTTGAACCAGTGACCCTCGCCTTGTAAGGGCGATGCTC
>CAZOYR010000012.1:31783-48422 GCA_964584105.1 uncultured Alteromonas sp. | reverse complement strand
CGACCTTCGGGTTATGAGCCCGACGAGCTACCAGACTGCTCCATCCCGCGACTGTTAATTACTGCGATAACTATCGCATTTACTTCACATACTACTTATTGTAGTTGATAATGACACGCTAACACGCCTGCCATAAAAATAGTGGTTGCGGGAGCTGGATTTGAACCAACGACCTTCGGGTTATGAGCCCGACGAGCTACCAGACTGCTCCATCCCGCGACTGTACTATCCTGAGCAAGTGTTCTGGGCCTGCTCAAGTGGTGCGTATTATACATAGCACCGACTTAATGACAAGGCTCTCGACAGACAATATTGCATTTATTTGACTAAGCGACGAATAAACAGTCAACCTGTTCATTTTTGCTTCAAGCGCCTGGCCAGCTACCTACCGGAATTTCTCCATTTTTTCAGCCATCTTGAAATCAAGTTCAGTCAGGCCACCGGCATCGTGTGTAGTTAGCGTAACCTCTACCTTATTATATACGTTGAACCATTCTGGATGGTGCACCAGTTTCTCTGCCCAAATCGCCATTTGCGACATCCACCCGAAAGCACGAATAAAACTTTTAAACGTAAACGTCTTGGAGATTTTGTCTCCCTCAAGCGACCATTCTCCTGAATCACCGGTTAACGCGTTTAACTCAGCAAGCGCTGTTTTAACCTGTTCATCTGATAATTTTTCTGCCACAACATTCTCCTTAGTTCTGGTGGTAATCAGTAAAACAGTAGCATGTAAATAAGCGCCATATTGACCCGGTTCGCTCTTTTTATTCTGTTTATCCGCACAGCTTTATTTACAGTGCGATTTTGTGTCTAATTTTCAATGACTAAGTAGTTTTTACTCATTTAATTCCGCGCATCCATCCGGTCAGCGAAACAATTTCAAATGAACTTACCGCTTACTCTATTTGTATTGAAATTAGCGGCTTAACTTTCACCTATCTCACAGGAGCACAGCTGAACCACTATGGATGTACCGAAACTTGACGAGGTCTACAAGCTTATAAACGGCAAATTGCAGACGTGGCTGGAAGAAGGCATAAAGCATTTACCCAATATGGTAGTGGCAGTTGTTATTGCTATTGCATTCGGCCTTATCGCTAAAGCAGCAGGCAGTGCGCTGCAACGAATTTTACGCCGGGCTTTCGAATCACGCCAAATCGCCGACCTTATTACGGCGATTGCCAAAGCATTTATCACCATTGCTGGTATCTTCATTGCGCTTGATTTTGTCGGTTTACAGGGCACCGTCACCTCGTTGCTTGCCGGTGCAGGTATTGTTGGTCTTGCTATCGGCTTTGCCTTTCAGGATCTGACCGAGAACTTTATCGCCGGCATCGCCATGGGCATTCGTAAACCTTTTGAGATTGGTGATGTGATCGAGGCAAGCGGCGTATTTGGTAATGTACGATCAATAAATTTACGCAATACGCTGGTTGAGACATTTCACGGGCAGCTCGAAATAATCCCGAATAAGATACTGTTTAGAAATATACTTACCAACTACAGCGCGTTGGGTTACCGCCGCATTGAAGTGCCGGTCGGCATTTCCTATGCCGATGACCCGGTGAAAGCAAGAGAAGTGATAGTTGAAGCGATAAATAAGCGGGATTACGTTATTCAAAAAGAGGAAACCGATGTTTATGCGGAGTCTTTCGGTGACAGCAGCGTAAATTTACTGTTGTGGTTCTGGATAAAATATCCCGGCGAACATAGCTTTATGAATGTACGGCACGACGCTATTGTCACTGTGAGAAAAACACTTGCTGATAATGACATCCTTATACCGTTTCCCATCCGTACACTTGATTTTGATGCCAAAGGGGGTAAACAACTTGATGGCATGTTAAATGCAGTAGAATCTGCAGAAAAGAAATCGTCATCTGAGGGTGGCGAAAACAACACTGGCCAGAAGCCCGGCAGTACTCAATCAGCAGGACGCGCTGATGCACCCGGAGAGGGCGACGGGGCCGACCATGCTTAACCACAAACATAAAGTAAGGAAATGATATGAAAGTAGCAACAAATGCACGTTACCTGGTAATCCTGATGGCTTTTCTTGGCTCACTCCTTACCGGGTGCGCTACTGTCGAAGGTGCTGGTGAAGATATTCAGTCTGCAGGCGAAGCTGTTGAAGATACTGCTCAGGACGCTTCTAACTGATTGGGCATAAAAACATGCAAGAGGCCGCAACCGCGGCCTTTTTTATTTGTGTCACTGTGATCGCACCACCTGCTTTTTATAAATATATTGAATGCAGCTGACGTTTATTTATAAGATACGATTATAAACTGTTTACGGAGCCACTTTTTGTCCAGCGAAAAACAATCCCTGCCAATTAATCTGAACCGGATCGATTTAAACTTATTTGCTGTATTTGATGCTATTTATACTGCGGGCAGCCTGACCAAAGCAGCAGATGTGCTGTGTATCACTCAGCCTGCGGTCAGTAATTCTCTTGCCAGGCTACGGGACATGCTCAATGACCCGTTATTTGTAAGGACCGGACACAGTATGACTCCCACGCCGGTCGCACAAAATATTATTGTTCCGGCCAGAGAAGCATTGCGGCTCTTGCGGACCAGCGTACAGGAAAGCCACACCTTTAATCCTTTAACATCAGAAAAGTCATTTAACTTCGCCAGTCGGGATTTGCTTGAAGTAAGTATCATGCCCAGACTCATTGGCAGATTGCAGGACGTTTCACCGGGTATCAGTGTTACCAATTATGAAATCAGTCGCAGTCAGGTTGTATCGGCCATGGCCAGTGGGAGTCTGGACTTTTTTGCCGATGCATCAACGTTTACCGACCCTCACCTGTGCAAACAAAAAATCGCAGAGGATCAATTTGTCGTACTGGCGCGGCCTGATCATCCCCAGTTGCTCGACGGTCTCGACCTAAAGACATTTCTCAAGCTCGGCCATATTCATGTTTCGCACCGAAAAAGCGGACCCGGGCCCATTGATATTGCACTGGATAAACTGGGCAAAAAGCGGCGTGTTGTCATGCGCGGGCAACATTTTCTGACCGTGCCCAGTGCCATTGTAAAAACGGATTTAATAGCCTGTATGCCCTACCACCTGGCAAAACATTATGACCTGGCAATTTTTCCGCTACCTTTGGACCTGCCCGCCGTAGAGTATTTTCTATATTGGCATGTCAGTGCTGACCACGATCAGGCGCACTTGTGGATGCGCGAACAAATCTTTGAAGTTGCTAAAGTTTATCAACCCCATTAACAACCAATGCCAGCAATATTTGCCAATGGTTGTGTTGGCACCACGTTTGCGCTATCTGCCTGCGCAACGTTATAGTTAACGCTAGTTATTATACCGGAGATACAAGATGCAAGCTTTCACACTGTCAGTCAGCGCATTCGTATTATCAGCCTCACTTGCGTTACTCACATCAACGGCCAGCGCACAACAAGGTGTGGGCGTCACACATTATCAGGAATTATCGTCCAGTCTTGATATGAAAGAACCTGTTGATGAATCTCAAAAAGAAACTTCTCCGGCTCCTTGGCAACGCGCAAACTTCCATCCACTGCTTTACCCCAGAGATATGGCGTTGAGTGGGATAGAAGGCTGTGCGGTGTATAAGACGACGATAAGTAAAGATGGAGATGTCGAGGCGCTTGATGTAACGCGCTCTGTGCCTGGCAACCTTAAGAAAAGTACGCTGTTACAGCCGGCTAAACTGATAAAGTGGCAAATTCCCCCTGGGGCAGAAAGTGCCCATGAAGTGAAGGAGTTTCGAATTAATTTTTGTATGGGTGAAAACCAGTCAGGCGCGCAGGCAAGATGTGAGCAATTTGCAGCGCTACCCTGCCATCAGGATTGAAGCATCCCAAAACGCGCTCCGTGCGAAGTAACATAAATGCACTAAATAAGCTTATCTAGCACTATTTTACGTATGTAATTTTTATCTTTATTTATCAATAATATTAGATTTAAAAATCATTTAGAGATCACAATTTAAGTATAACTTCCCATACCAAAGTATTAGTCTTGCTGTTTTTTCGATCAACACATTCCTGTTTAATTGCTCCCGAACAAACAAACCGCTCGGTATAACAAAGCAATTAGGAATAAACCATGTTGAAAATCGTTAAAACCTCTTTAGCTGTTGCTGCTGCTTCATTCATCTTCTCAGGTACTGCTCAGGCAGGTGTTGAGGACGCACTGGCAAACATCTGTACAATTGTACAAGCAAACGATAAAGGCGAATTACGCAAAAAAATGCGCGCCGTTCAGTCGGATTACCGTCTGAAACTTCACGATTACTATGCCGGTGTGAGCTGTAATGGCAAAAGCCTTATTCGCACCGCAATTGAAAGCAATGCTGTTGATGTAGGTACTCTTCTTGTGAAGAAAATGCCTTCTCGTGAATTGCAAAACCCGGAAGCTGACGGTAAAACCCTTCAGGCATGGATCACTGAAAACGGTTTTCAAAGCAGCCCTATTGCCAACGAGCTTTCAGACCGTATCTAAACCAGTTACATTTGCCATGTACCAATTCAACATGGTTGCGGGGTAACGCCCGCACTGCGGCCCCCTCCCTGGGGCCGCGACTTCATACTAAAACCACCTTCGGGTGGTTTTTTACTATGTTCAGATTAAAAAAATGCGCAGGCGCAAAAAAAAGGCCACCTGTAGGCGGCCTTTTTTCCAGATAGCAGTTTTTATTCTGTTTTAAACATATCTTCGCCAATATCCATCAAACTATCAGCCCCACCTTCTATCGCTGCCGCATGGGCGTCCGCTCGGGGTAATAAGCGGGCGAAGTAAAATTTCGCCGTGGCAACTTTGCCCTGATAGAAGTCAGTTTCTGATGTGCCTTCTGCCAGTTTTTGTTTCGCCACCACCGCCATTCTCAGCCAGTAGTATGCCAGCGTAACGTAGCCGGAGAACATCAGATAATCGACAGATGCAGCACCCAGTTCGTCGGGGTTGTCCCCTACAGCCTTACCCACACTGGCAGTTAACGTCTGCCACTGCTGCATAGCCTGGCCTAACTGCTTACGCCACAGATCAGTTTGCTCATCGGCTTCTAAAGACTCACAAAATGTACTAATTTCTTTCAAAAATATAGTCAGCAGTTCACCCTTTGAACCAAGGACCTTGCGACCAAGTAAATCCAGCGACTGGATGCCAGTCGTGCCCTCGTAAAGACTGCTGATTCGTGTATCGCGAGCCAGCTGCTCCATGCCCCACTCGCTGATATAGCCGTGCCCCCCGTAAACCTGGATACCATGGCTGGTTGTTTCCTGCGCGGTTTCGGTGAAAAATGCTTTAACAATCGGCGTGAGTAACGCCAGTCTTGCCTCAGCCAGTTGGACAGACTCCGAATCCTTACTGCGCTGAGAAATATCGACCTGCTGCATACAATAATATGCCAACGCCCGGCTGCCCTCGGCAAACGCTTTCTGGGTCAGTAACATGCGCCGAACATCAGGATGCACGATGATAGGATCGGCCGTGCGCTCGCCCTGTCGTTGGGTGGGTGAGCGAAACTGCGTGCGATCTTTGGCATACCGCAGTGCGCCTTGTAACGCGGCTTCTGACGCTGCCATACCTTCCAGACCTGTACCGATACGAGCAATATTCATAAACGTGAACATCCCGTTCAGGCCACGATTTGGTTCACCAATAAGATAACCTTTTGCACCGTCGAAGTTGATCACACAGGTAGCGCTGGCTTTAATGCCCATTTTATGCTCAATACTACCGCACTCAACCTGGTTACGATCGGCCAGCGTACCGTCTTCATTCACATTTACTTTGGGTACAATAAATAAAGAAATCCCTTTGGTGCCTGCTGGCGCGTCGGGTAAACGTGCCAATACGATGTGAACAATGTTGTCTGCAAAATCATGCTCACCGGCAGAGATAAAGATTTTGGTGCCGGTAAGTGAATACGATCCATCTTCGTTTGGCTCGGCTTTACAACGCAACATACCTAAATCTGAACCGCAATGCGCTTCTGTCAGACACATCGTTCCTGTCCAGTTTCCTTCAATAAGTTTAGGCAGAAAACGCTGCTTAAGTTCAGGCGTGCCGTGCGCAAGAATCGTTGATATACAGCCTTGCGACAAGCCCGGATACATCGCCCAGGAATGATTGGCGCCGGAGAAAAATTCAGCAATGGATGTGGCCAGTGAATAAGGTAATCCCTGTCCCCCCCACTCTGTCGGGTGTGACATACTCGGCCATCCGCCTTCCACATACTGCTGGTACGCCTCTTTAAAGCCTTTTGGCGTGGTAACCTTGCCATCTTCCCAACGGCATCCTTCCTGATCACCACTTTGGTTGATGGGCGCCAATACGTTATCAGCAAACTTCGCGGCTTCGGCATGAATCGCTTTAACCAGGTCAGGGCTGACATCTTCCAGATCCAACGCGTCGTAATGAGATTGAAAGTCGAATAGCTCATAGGCTACAAAGGCCGCATCGCGTTGCGGTGAACGATAGTTTTCCATAGTGAGTCCTGTTTGTGCTTACAGACCATGGTGCTGATACACCAGATAGTCAGATAGTAAGTAAGCTAAGCAAATCAGCCAAGTTGATTGAGCTAATAACTAACTATCACTAACTTTGATACTACGACGCGTTATCGGCGTTATCCTGAAGCGTCACTGCTATCGGTATAAATAAACTTTCTTATCAGTAAGCAGTAAAAATTGACTCAACGATAACTCACACGAAGAAGGAATGAGCATGGATCCACTTCTTAACTTTCAGGGCCAAGTTGCAATCATTACAGGTGCTGCGGACGGGTTTGGTCGTCTGCTGGCAGATGCCCTGGCCTATCGCGGATGCAAACTGGTGCTGGCTGACATCAATGAAGAGCTACTGGCGGCGGCAGTAAAAGATCTGCGCGAGGCAGGCGGCGACGTGGTCAGTATGGCGGCTGATGTGGCAGACGAAGCAGCGCACAAAGCACTTATCGATCTGGCAACAGAAAGTTATGGAAAGCTTGACATTGCAGTGAATAATGCCGGTATTGCTCATATCCCTGGCGCTTTGCACACACTGGATGAAAAGACCATCGATGATCAGTTCAATGTGAACCTCAAAGGGGTCTTTCTGGGAATGAAATATCAGATACCGGCTATGCTTAGTAACGGTAAAGGGCACGTACTTAATGTCAGCTCTATGGCGGGCCTTGGCGGTGCACCGAAAGCTGCCCCTTATTCAGCAGTCAAGCATGGTGTGGTCGGACTGACAAAAACCGCGGCCGTTGAATATGGTCGCAAGAATATTCAGGTCAACGCGATTTGCCCGTTCTTCAGCCCCACAAGCTTACTGGACAAAGGCGGATTCACCTCAGAAGAAAGCCGCGCTCAGTTGGTAATGGGTAGCCCGATGAAGCGCATGGCTGATCCTCAGGAAGTCGTCAGTGCAATGGTATTAATGTTGTCCCCGGCAAACTCGTTTATGAGCGGACAAGCCATTGCTATCGACGGCGCGATGAGCGCCTGGTAGCAAAATCGCCCACAACCTGCCGTATAATTAATAATACCTTAGTATGAGTAGCTTGCTTTTCTAATTCGGAAAAACTAGCTTTAATAGAAAGGCATCTTGCAGCGCCCGAACAATAATACGATTTCGTCACAATTATCGTATTATTGCCGGTAATTCTCCAGGGACGCTGCCACTGATGCTTCGACTTACATATTAAAATGGCAGGATGCCGTGCCAGTATGTTCTGCAGAGTGTAATCTGCATCGAAGAACAGCCCCTTTCAGGGGGCTGTTTTTTTTGCTTACAACCTCTCTACGTCGTAAGCACAACTTTACCTTTGACCTTCCGGTCAGTCATGTACTGCAGTGCCTGTGTGGCCTCATCCAGTGAAAACTGCTTATCAATAACCACTTTAACCTGTTCCTGCTGATACCAGTGCATAAGCTCCTTCATATTTTTGGCGAAGACATCCGGCTGCTTTTGGGTAAAAACACCCCAGAACACTCCCACCACTGAATAGCCTTTCACTAAAGTAAGATTCACCGGCAAACGCGGGATCTGCCCACTGGCAAACCCGACAACCAATAACCGCCCACCCCATGCCATGGCACGGCTCATCGCATCAAAACTGTCACCGCCCACACACTCATAAACCACGTCGGCCCCCTTCCCGTCTGTCAGGGCTTTCACCGTTTCCTTGAGGTCTTCCTCGGTATAATTGATCCCTTCGTCGGCGCCGTGCTGCTTGGCAAGTTCCAGCTTTTGTGCACTAGAGCATACCGCGATCACCCGCGCGCCCATCGCTTTACCAATCTGGACCGCGGCTAAACCGGTACCACCGGCGGCACCTGTTACTACCAGTGTTTCACCTGCCTGTAGCTGAGCGCGCTGTTTGAGTGCGTGATGCGCAGTGGCGTGTGCAGTCACCAGTGCGGCAGCTTCCTGTGAAGGGATAAAGTCAGGTAACGGCATAACCTGGGCCGCGTTGATAGCAACCTTTTCAGCATAACCACCAATCTGACAGACACCGACAACACGCTGTCCGGGTATTAAATGTGAAACGCGGTCTCCGACCATGACCACCTTCCCGGCAACTTCACACCCCGGAGTAAACGGGGTTTCAGGCTGGATCTGATAGAGACCCTGAACCAGCAATGCATCGGGAAAGTTCACGCCAGCAGCCTCAACGTCAATGAGCACTTCATCGGGTTTGATATCAGGTACCGCTATTTCTTCAACAGTGAGATCTGTCAGTGGGCCGAAGTCATGACAGACCACCGCCTTCATTTGTTGTTCAGACATGATTTATTCCTTCCTTACAATTTTTAATGCCATATCAGCAAGCGGCGTGACCATCGAGCCCAGCTCTTTTGCTTTATCGCTGGATGCATTTCCATCCTGCGCCCGTTTGACTACGCCCTGAATAATGGCGGCTAAGCGGAAAAAGCTGAAAGCCAGATAAAACGGCCAGCGATCGATTTGTGCCAGATTACGCCTGTCACAATATTTCGCCACATAATCCTGCTCATCAGGGATGCCTAATGCACTTCTGTCCAGGCCTCCCAGACCGGGTGCCTGAGGCAGGTTTGCCGGTAACCTTAATTGCATACACTGATAAGCGAGGTCGGCATACGGGTGGCCAAGGGTGGATAGCTCCCAATCCAGCACCGCCTTGATAGCACGCTGGTTAGAAAACATCATATTATCGAGTCGGAAATCGCCGTGAACCAGTGATATCTGCCCGTCATCGGCCGGCAGATTCTGTTTTAGATAATCAATTAAATTTTCCATTTCCGGCTGAGGCGTTGTCTCGGATGCCCGGTATTGTTGAGTCCAACGCTCTACCTGACGCGCAAAGTAATTGCCGGGTTTGCCATAATCCTCAAGACCAACCGCGGTAATATCGACATCATGAAGATCCGCTAGCACCTGGTTCATATTGTCATACATGTGCGCGCGAGTCTGGTTGTCGGGTATGTCTTTAAGCGCAGCATCCCAGAATATATCCCCTGACACGTATTCCATGATGTAAAACATGCTACCCAGAATCTCGGTATCTCTGCACAGATGATGCACGGCCGGCACCGGAACAGCAGTCCCCTGCAGCGCTTCAATAACCCGGTATTCACGATCTACTGCATGCGCTGACTTCAAGAGCTTGCCCGGAGGCTGCCGTCTTAGCACCACCTTAGCCGATTCCGTTGTCAGCAAAAATGTGGGGTTCGACTGTCCCCCCGAAAACTTCTTGTAATCCGTTACCTTGCCAATAGTGTTGGCACTACGACTGAGATAGTTGTTTAATGCCTCGATGTCCAGCTGACTGACGCTCATTACATCCCCTCCTTTTGATGCCGCTCAATCAAACTTTTGCCTAACTGCATCATATGCACCTGATCCGGCCCGTCTGCCAGTCTGATTGTTCGCGCATACGCGTACATGCCAGCCAGTGGCGTATCCTGACTGGTGCCCAGTGCACCATGCATCTGAATCGCTTCGTCAATCACCCTGCATGCCATCGCCGGGGCAACAATTTTAATGGCGGCAATAAGATCTTTGGCAACTTTGTTGCCGTGACGATCCATCTGGTCTGCCGCTTTCAGTGTCAGCAGGCGCGCTTGCTCAACGTCACAGTGCATTTTTGCGATAGATTCGCGCACAGACTGCTGCTTTGCCAATGGTTTTCCAAATGCCTCGCGTTCATTTACACGCTGGCAAGCCATGTCCAGTGCGCGCTGCGCACACCCGATTAAACGCATACAGTGATGAATACGGCCCGGACCAAGTCGCCCCTGCGCAATTTCAAAGCCGCGTCCTTCACCTAAAATAATGTTCTCGGCTGGCACAGTGACGTTTTCAAAAAGGATCTCGGCATGTCCAACAGGCTCATCCAGGTAGCCCATGGCTGCCATCGGACGCTTTACGGTCACCCCCGGCGTATCCATGGGAACCAGTATTTGTGATTGCTGCTTATGTCTGGGTGCATCCGGGTCAGTCTTGCCCATCACAATCATAATTTTGCAGTCTTCGTTCATCGCACCACTGGTGTACCATTTATGACCATTGATAACGTAGGTATCGTTGGCTTTTTGAATGGATGTTTCGATATTTGTCGCATCACTTGATGCGACATCAGGTTCAGTCATGGCAAAGCCTGAACGAATATGGCCTTCAAGAAGGGGCTCAAGCCATTTTGACTTCTGTGCGTCTGTTCCATATTTTGCCAGCACCTCCATATTTCCGGTATCCGGGGCGCTGCAATTGAAAATCTCTGATGAAAACGGTACCCGGCCCATAATTTCGCAAAGCGGTGCATATTCCAGATTCGTTAAGCCTGCGCCATAAGGCAGATATTCTTCGGGTAAGAAAAGATTCCATAACCCTTCAGCTTTCGCTTTATCCTTAAGCTCGTCAATAATGTCTGGTGTTTTCCAGGGCGTTGGACTAGATGAAAAACTCTGGGTGTAGGTTTGTTCTATTGGGTAAACGTGCTTTTCCATAAAAGCACTGAGCTTTTTCGCAAGCGTGGTAGTTTTCTCGTTATATTCAAAATGCATGCGCGTTCCTTTTTCAGGCATAGGTTATTTGGTTGGCGCGTGAAGCACAGCTCATGTGTGGCAACGCGTTAAATGAATGAAGTGACCAGTCATCGCGTCCCTTAAACAGGCGTGTAATGCTGGCATTGCGTATTTGTAAATTCAGGCGCACGATGTGTTGCGGATCCAGCCCCAGTGCCATACCCACAGCACAGGCAATCACGCCTCCCGATGTAACCACTAAAATTCGCTTGGGGGCATTCTCAGTGCATGTCGACAGTCCGGCGTTGACCCGGTTTTCAAAGTCCGTCCATTGTTCGGTTTCCGGTGCCAGATTAAGCGCATTGCTGCTCCATGCACTCATGCTGAGCTTTAACAGCCTGAACCAGTATTTGGCAGTAGGCGAATCACTGTTATGTTCGGGGTTCTGTTTTAAAAACGCCCGGATCACCTGCATAAAATCAAACTCATTAAATGCTGGAAGTTGTTGTGGGCTGGCAACCGAAGCTGATTTAGCGGCCAGAGTCCGATAGACAGGCTCAATGGTTTTGATTTGGCGTTGCAGAGTACCGCAGTAAAGCTGGTCGAATTGCATTTCATGCTCGACAAAATAATCGGCAAGCCATTGTGCCTGTTGTTCGCCTAAAGCACTGAGTACGTCGTAATTATCCTGCCCCATGGAGGCCTGACCGTGCCTAACCAGATAAATTTCAGTCATAACAATCCGTACCGTATTTTTTTACTGAAACCATAGTAGAAAATCGCGGTGAACAAGTGTAATTACTCTTGTGAATGCTCGCCTATTCATCGATCTGATAGGCAGCGCAGAGGCATATAAAGCGCTGTGCTACCGGTTACATACAGGTGTGAAAAGAACCCTGCGTGCATTGATACATATAGGCAGTTGCATACGCATGAAATTAGCAGGTGGCTTTATTTGGCTGGGGCCCACAGCAATTATAGCCATGCCCCTGACTGTAAAGACGCTGCTTAACAAAGGCTTATTGATCTGGCGCAAAGTGCGTCAACCTTCTTTCGGCTAGACTTCGGCCAATCATCACACAGAGTCCAGAATATGTCTGAATCAGCCATCATCGATCGCACACTAGCTGCAAAATACAATATCAATGGTCCGCGCTACACATCTTATCCCACAGCCCTTCAGTTCAGAGCCTATGATGATAAAACGTTACTGTCTGTCGAAAATATGCAAGGTGACCGGGATCTTTCACTTTATATGCATATTCCTTTTTGTCACAGCCTTTGCTTTTACTGCGGATGCAACAAGATTGTGACGCGACATCAGGATCGCGCCGAACGCTATCTCGATTATTTAGAAAAAGAAATTCGACAACGCTGTGTTCTAACCGCTGGCAGACAGGTCAGACAAATCCATCTGGGAGGTGGCTCTCCCAGTTTCCTGACTATTGCGCAGCATACCCGGTTAATGGCAATGTTAAGGCAGTATTTTGATGTGGCACAGGATGCTCTGATAAGTATAGAGCTTGATCCCCGACACACCGATAAATCTTATCTGGGCTGGCTGATGCAACTGGGTTATAACCGGGTCTCTTTTGGGGTTCAGGATACTGATCATCAGGTGCAGCACACCATCAACCGGGTCCAGGACACCGGACACATCACATCGCTGGTAAAGCACGCACAAATGATTGGCATGTCGTCCGTTAATTTGGATCTGATTTATGGCCTGCCCAGACAGAATACTGAAACCTTTGCGGCGACGCTGGCGGATGTGCTTGTGATGGCGCCTGACAGAATTTCGCTCTTCAGCTATGCGCACCTGCCAGCACGCTTCGCGGCTCAGCGAAAAATCAAAGATGCCTGGCTACCCTCAGCGGAGCAAAAACTGACGCTGATGGAACTGGCAATTAAGACACTCACCGATGCCGGCTACGTGATGATAGGCATGGATCACTTTGCACTGCCTGACGATGCACTATGTAAAGCAAAGGAAAACGGGCAATTACACCGGAATTTTCAGGGCTACACCACCCGCGATAACCTGGATATGCTCGGTCTGGGGGTGTCCGCGATCAGCGAAACAGCGCACATCTACAGCCAGAACCCCAAACAACTCAATGCCTATTATGCACAGCTGGATGCCGGTACGCCCCTATCGCCAATAGGTTACCGTCTTAACGATGATGATAAAATAAGACGCTTCGTCATTCAGTCGCTGATGTGTAATCTTCACTTATCCTACGCCCGGGTAGCTGCAAAGTTTGCTATATGCCCTGCTACCTATTTTGCTGACGACCTGGCCCGGCTGACGCCCTTTATCGAGGATAATTTGGTAATGCTTAGCGACGATGGAATCCGGGTCAGTGAAACCGCCCGATTGCTGATTCGTACTATCTGCAGCACGTTCGATGCCTACCTTAACCAGCCGGACGTGACCCACCGCTATTCCCGGGTCATTTAAAACGATTATGCCGGAAAACTGGCCCTGACAGTCTCGCCACTGCGTAATGCCAATCTGCTGACCGCAGCTGCAGAGATTGTCGCGTAAAGGCGCGCACTGCCACGCTGCAGTGAAACGGTGACTTCGCCATCTCCGGCTTGCCTGATGTTCTCAACCTCACACATAAACTGATTATCCAGGCTTGTTGGCACCTGCCCGTCTTTATCGATAACAACGGTGTGCGCTGCAACACTCAACGTTGCCCTGTCATTACCACTTGCGTGCTGACGCGTACAAAGCAACTGAGCCTCGCACTCAAACTCAGTCAGTCCCCCCTTGTTGCCGCCACCACTGACCGGGCCACTAAGCATCGCGACATGCTGGCCTCGGTTGTCGGTATTTTGCTGATACATGGCATGGATCACCTCTGAAGGAACGTCATGTCGTACAATTTCACCGTCTTGCATAAGCAATAAAGACTGACAATACAACCAGAGATCGCTGATATCATGACTAATCAGAATCATTGGCAAGCCCTGTTCGGCAAGTTGCCGGAGCCACTGCATAATACTTGCCCGCGTCCCCTGGTCCACGGCGCTTAGTGGCTCATCAAGTAATAATAATTCCGGCTGATTGAGCAGTGCCCTCGCCAGTGCGACACGCTGTGCCTCGCCGCCTGATAATGCACTAGGTGATCGCGCTAACAGATGCTCACAATGACAACCCGCGATTATCGCTTCATCATCCTGCTGCACGGACCGCTTCGATGCTTTGTACCGTGTGGCCAACTGCAGATTACCCGCAACGGTAAGATGTGGCAGCAATAAAGGCTCCTGAAATACCATACCGACGCGGTGACGATTTAATGATCCCTGCCTGAAGCGGCTTTGAATCTGCGCGTCTTTCTCAAGGCCGGCCAGCGCTCTGAATAAGGACGTTTTGCCGGCACCGGAGGGACCAGTCAGCCCTACCATGGAAAAATTCAGCAAAGAGGCAGTCGCGTTCAGTGTGAATTCGGTAGTGCGCGGTAGTGTTACCGAAAACTCCATTGCCGGCCTCCTCCGCGATTGGCCCAGTACAACAGGCACAACAACAAGAATGAGAAGAGCATCAATCCTGCTGCCAACCAGTGGGCCTGCTGATACTGTCCCATTTCGACATGGTCATACAGCGCAATAGAGATAACCTGTGTTTGCCCGGGAATATTGCCGCCAATCATCAATACCACACCAAACTCACCAATGGTATGAGCAAAGGTCAGACCCAGCGCCACAAAAAAATAAGACTGACACAGCGGCACAACAATCCGTGAGAATTGTGAAAACCGTCCCATGCCAAATGTTTTACCCACTTCCAGATAACGACGGTCGAGTTGTGTGAAACCGGTATACAAGGGCTGCACGGCAAATGGCAGCGAATAAATCACAGAGCCGATAACCAGACCACTGAATGAAAATGCCAGAGAGGTACCAAACACGGTTTGCCACCACTGACCCGGCCAGCTGTCAGGCGCAAACGCCAGAAGCAGATAAAATCCAAGTACTGTGGGAGGCAGTATGAGTGGCAATGCAATAACCGACAGCACGATATTTTTAAGTCGGTGCTGCCAACAGGATAAATACCACGCCAGCGGTGTGGCAATGATCAACAGGATAATACTGGTCATCGCCGCCAGTTTTAGCGTTAGCCAGATTGCCCCTACATCATCACTCACGTGCACACATCCGGCTTTTTGACAGGCTTATAGCCAACATCCTGCAAGGAATTCTGAACCGAGTCAGAAACCAGAAAGCAGATAAAGCGCATTGCATCGTCTTTTTTGTCAGACGCGCCGGGAATAACTAACTTCTGCGTAATCGGTTCGTGCAGGTAGGCAGGAATGATCACTTTTCCCTCTTTGATATTAACGACCAGGGACGCTGCAATTAGTGCCTGACTAATATTACCCGTCTCAAAGTATTGCCACGCCTGCAACACATTTTTTCCCCGTACCAGGCGACCTGCATAGTCATCCTCTAATCCACTGGAGCGCAGAAACTGCTGCGCTGCCTTGCCATAGGGCGCCAAATCAGGATGCGCGATCGCCAGCCGCGTGGGGTTATGGCTAAGCGCGGCAATCAGGCTATCTACATCATTGATATCCTTATCGTTTGAAACATATGCCAACTGACCGGTGGCGTAAGTTATCAATGAGTCAGCGTCAGCCAGATGCTCACTAACAAGCTGATGGGGTCGACGTGCGTCAGCCGATAAAAACACATCAAAGGGTGCCCCCTTTCTGATCTGCGCGAATAGCGTGCCACTTGATGCGACAGTTACCGAGGTTGGTATACCTGATTGTGCAGAAAATTCACGGGCAACGTCATCCAGTGCCGGCGCAAAATTCGCCGATACAGCCAGTCGCAGCGGGGTTTTCTCAGCGTAAACAACTGGAGAAACAACCATTAACAGACTACATAAAAAAGTGGGCAGGAATAGCTTCATCTGTCGTTGTCTTTCATCCATGCCAGTGATGCATCCGCATCGGATGCTTTTGCTTTTACCCAGTGCCCCGTTCCATTCTGAAATTCTTTTTTCCATAGCGGCACTGCAGTTTTAAGCGTGTCCATTATGTAGCAGGCGGCATCAAAGGCGGACGCGCGATGCGAAGCGGCACACCCTACCCAGACAATCTGTGAAAAATTGCTCAGGCGCCCGACGCGGTGAACGACCCCGGCATTTTCTAATGCAAAGCGTGTGATGGCCTGTTCGGCCAGTAATTGCATGGCGCGCTCGGTCATAGGCGAATAATGCTCAAGACTCAGCCCGTCGATTTTCCCGTTATCGTTAAAGTCTCTGACAAGGCCGGTAAATGTCACGATGGCGCCCGGTGAGGCTGGACACCCAGCCACCAGCTCATCGTAAAGGCTTTGTTGGCTAAAATCGGTATCACTGACTCTGGCGAACATTTATCCTCCGGTCACCGGTGGGAAAAAGGCAACTTCGTCTCCGTCATTCACGGAAAAGCTGCTGTCGCGCATTGTGTGGTTAACTGCAACCAATAACTCATCGTCCTTCGCGGTTTGCCAGCGCGAATCCTGCGCACATAAGCTATTTAGCACATCAGCCACAGTTTGATGTTGCCCGGCTGCTACCTGCCATGTATCCTGGCCAACGACTTCCCTGACCTGGGCAAACGCCCTAACCGTAATCATGTTGATGGGTTCTCCCACAGGCC
>CAZOYR010000012.1:27622-31683 GCA_964584105.1 uncultured Alteromonas sp. | reverse complement strand
CCTGTCATGACATTGCTCCGGTAAGGTTCCCGACAAAATTGCAGGGTTTGTAATTCGCATCCAGCTGGCTTTTGATAAGCTTCGTCCAGCCGGTTTTACAGGCCCCGGTGGAGCCGGGCAAACAAAAAATAACGGTACGGTTAGCAAAACCGGCCACCGCCCGGGACTGGATGGTCGAGGTGCCGATTTCTGCATAAGAAATCTGACGAAACAGCTCGCCAAATCCATCAACGTCTTTATCGAATAAAACCCGCAGGGCTTCAGGCGTATCATCGCGCGAGGTAAAGCCTGTACCGCCGGTTGTAATAACCGCATGCACATCGTCTCTGGCTATCCAGTCAGAAACGACCGCGCGTTGTTTATAAATATCGTCTTTTACCAGCGCACGGTCAATTAACCGGTGCCCTGCTGCTTCGATCGCTTCGACCAGGTATTGCCCTGATTTATCGCTGTCGACAGTGCGGGTATCCGATACGGTCAGCACCGCAATATTTAATGAAGTAATGGTTTCAGACATGTAGCCCTTCGCAAAGTGATTCTGTGAACGAATGAGATTATGGTATCGTAAACGAATGCCAATCAAACGCATATACGTTTGTTTTTCTGAAATATTTCACTATTTTATTATGCACTATGACAAATCCCATCAGTCGTGAACAGGCCATGCGGTATAATCGCCAGATTGTATTGCCTCAAATTGATATAGACGGTCAGGAGAAGCTCCTTGACGCACGCGTACTGATAATCGGTCTGGGCGGGCTGGGCTGCAGTGCTGCACAGCTTTTGGCCAGCAGCGGCATTGGTGCGCTGACACTGGTGGACGATGATAGTGTGGAGATGACGAACCTGCCGCGTCAGATCCTGTTTGGCGAAGATGATGTCGGCCGGCTTAAGGTTATTGCTGCTAAAGACCGTTTGTTGCAGCTAAACACGCACTGTCATATCACTACCATCGCGCGCAGGCTTTCGGCAGAAACGCTCGACCGCACGGTCAGTGCGCATGATGTTGTGATTGACTGTACCGACAATCTCGCCAGCCGCCTGCAAATTAATAAGGCCTGCGCTGCAGCGAAAACCCCCATGGTCAGTGGCGCGGCTATTCGATTTGAAGGTCAATTATTTGTCACCGGCTATATGCCTGACTCTCCATGCTATGCCTGCCTCGGGGCACTGGTAAGCGACAAGCCACTTAGCTGCACCGAAGCGGGCATTTTCTCGCCTGTTGTGGCAATGATTGGCGTGCAGCAAGCCATGCTGGCCATGCAGGTTATTGCCGGCATCGGTCAGCCTGCTTTCGGCAGCTTACAGTTGTTTGACGGACTATCCGGTCAGTGGCAACAATTTAAGGTCCCGCGCAACGCCGATTGCCCCATCTGTCAGAAAAAGTTATTCCCATGACACAAAACCGTATTGTTAAGTCCCACATGGTGGTGGCACAAAATGCATCGGGACGTAATATGAACGTTCCCGTTTATCGTATCACCGGAAGCCAACCCGGCCCTACCGTCTACATACAAAGCTCCATCCACGGCGCAGAAGTTCAGGGCAATGTTGTCATCTATCAGCTTATACAGTATCTGAAGCAGCTTGCTGTGTGTGGTGAGATCATTCTGGTGCCAAATTGCAACCCGGTAGGCACAAACATCAAGGCCGGTGAATATACCCTGGGTCGGTTTGATCCGGTCAATGGCACCAACTGGAACCGCGGTTACTTTTACGATGAGCAAAAAGTCCACGAATTTGCCGAAACCGTGTCGGCACAGGAAAGTATAGCGTCTGTAAAGCAGCGTTTCAGAGACTTCTGGCGTGATGCGATCAATGAGAAATTGCAGTCAGGCTGGGGCCTGGGTCTTGCCCAGCAGCTTAACCTGAAACTGCAGTTGCTCGCTGTAGATGCGGATATTGTACTGGATTTACACAACGGGCCGGTCTCTACCCGTCACGTTTATCTGCCCGAATATGCTGCTGATGCGGCCAAATTGCTCAATATCCCTCACACCATTCTCATACCGAATCAATTCGCCGGTGCGCTGGACGAAGCCACGTTTTGTCCTTGGTGGACGCTGCAATCGCTTATTTCAAGCCAGCGTCAGAAACCAGTAAGTTGTCATGTAGAAGCCATGACACTGGAAATGGGCAGTCAGGAGGTGATTGCGTTTGAAGACGGCAAGCAGGATGCGCAAAGCATTTTGTCTTATCTGGGTAAGCGCGGCGTCATTGAAGACTGTCCGTATCAGCCGTTAACGATGCGGCGGGTTGGCGTTTACCTGAGAGATTACCGCACATTGTACACACAGTGGGGCGGCATGGTGGAATATGTGGCCCGGCCCGGTGAAAAGATCAGCACCGGCGATACACTTGCCCGGGTGCTGAATATTGATGAGCTGGATAACGAGCATGCGACATTTACTGTGCGCGCCCCATGCGACATGATCCCGATACTGCATTTTCCTTCCGCATCGGTACTCAGTGGCACGCAGCTGTACAAAGCGTTTACCCGCTATTTTGACATTACCAGTGAATAAAAAAGGGGCAACACCTGCCCCTTAGTGTTAAATGGGTGAACCCGGCGGCAGCGGTTTCACTGAAAAGGCCAGCGGCCATGTTCCGGTACGCCAGTATTGCTGCATATGAGCATGCAATACGTCTGCCTGTGCCAGCTTGCTGTCCTTTTCCAGCCAGCGGGTGAATTTCATCAGGGCAACGTCAATATCAGCACGCACCTCCGGCGCCAACGTTTCCGATGACAGCGCATTTAATATTGCATTGAGTGACACCATTGCCAGACGTTGGTTTAATCCATAGTCCGCTTCAGGCTCATACCAGTGTTGTTGCAATATCCGATTAATAACGGCGGTAACGCCGGGTAGCGCACGCTGCTGGCTGGCTTGCCAGGACAAGCGGTTTAGCCGTTGTGGATCCAATAACAGACGCAGGCTGTAGTCGGCAGCAGACTCAGCTGCAGAAACAGGATCGAGCGGTGTTCCCATTCGTCCGTTAAAATGTTCCCGTGTTATATCATCGCCAAAAGCCGTTGGCGTAACCAGTGACAACAGCTGTTCTGGCATTTGCAGAAATGCCGGTGACGAAGCCGTAATCAGCGCTTTTATCGCCATTTTTTGCTGTTGCGCCGGTACCACTGTTTGCCCCGCCGGTTTGCTGCCAGACTGTTTTAATTCGTAGCGATAATTAAGCCCGCCCACCTGTTTGGCCACGGCGGCAAGCTGATAGCGGTGCAGCAGGTAAACCGGCACCAGTTTATCTTCTAACGATGAGTAGCTCTGGCCATCCTCCAGTGTCGCCTCGCCCATTCGCTGTAGTGCATTTTTGCGCAACGCCACGATTTGTCCGTAGGCATTCAGGACATCTTCGCCGTTATCCCACATGTGACCACTGGCTGAAGCTGAAGACGCCGAGCGGGTGTCAAAATCCGTTTTAAACGACAGATTTTTATCCTGCGCACTCTGAATGATCTGCGCCAATGCCTCTTGTATATTCGCATCTTCACCAAAGTCCTGATAGCCGTATTCGATAGCATGTTTATCCCATACGCCCATACCAGTGTCATACGCTGAGGAAAAATCGATACGACCATTTTTCTGCCGTAACATCGGATGCGGATAATCCATGACAGAGGCCCGGTCATTTTCACTGGCCGCAAAGTTGTGCGCCAGTCCAAGAGTGTGCCCCACCTCATGCGCCGACAACTGTGCAATACGATCCAGTGCCATTTGCTGTTGTGCTGAGGTATCCGCCTGCTCGTCAGAAAACGGACTGCTAAGCGCGAGGGCAATGAGATAATCTTGTCTGACACGAAGCGAGCCCAGCGTGACATGCCCTTTAATAATTTCGCCCGTCCTAGGGTCGACGATGGAGCTGCCATAAGACCAGCCTCGCGTTGCCCGGTGTACCCACTGAATCACGTTATAGCGCGCATCCATCGGGTCGGCATTTTCCGGCAGTGTCTTTACCTGAAATGCATTCTTATAACCTATCGCTTCAAACGCCTGATCCCACCAGCTTGCGCCGCGCATCAGTGCCGTTTTAACCGGTTCGGGAAT
>CAZOYR010000012.1:0-27522 GCA_964584105.1 uncultured Alteromonas sp. | reverse complement strand
AATCGATTCCAGTTCGGTGTTGGAGTCAAAGGCTTTGGTGCGCGGCATAAACACACTGCTGCGCGTTTTATCGATAGAATAGTTACCCTGATCGGTATCACTCAAACGCTTGGCAATTTGATGGATATCACTTAACAGATACGGCGTGTAATCAATAAGCACCGTGTCGTTATCCTGCGCGACAATCTCAAATCCGGCAATGACCGAGTCAGCAAACGCTTCTGTCACACTCTGTTTTTCTGCCGGGTTATCAGCACTTGCCCGAAATGTTGTATTTAACTGCCGTAAAAAAACCTGCTTACCGTGGCGCTCAAACTGCACCAGGCGCGTGTCACCCAACTGCCCTCGGTCTAAACCGATATCATTGGAGCCGATGCCATGTGGAAGCGCCGAGTGAAACAGCATCGGTGTATTCCACCGGCTGACAGATAAGTAAAGTTTGCCACTATCGTCATCATAATAAACGGGCACAAATCCTTGTTGCGCAGTCATTGACTCTGTAAATGTCTGCACGTCCTTTTGCTCTGCAAATGCGCCTGCACTTACCGTTAGGGTTGTTACGAGAAGCACGCACTGCAAGACAGAACGAATTCCTGATTGTTGTCGCAACATAAGCATCCTTTTCATTGTTTTAATCTGTTGTAGTTATAATGACCTGCTTTTACCTACCCTAGCGGATTTATTATAAAGCTGTCCACGACTAAGTCGAAATGCTGAGTAAGTCAGGTCTGCAGTGATGGTTGATCTGTGTCAACGCGTAACAACAGGAAATTGCGTACGCTTAATCTGTCATAAATATTCGGACAATCGCTATGCACAGCATCCGGCTCTCGCAGCCCCGGCAGTTGGCAGACACTGACAATACAGCCGAACCGGGAACGCTGTTCACCCTGCAGTGTCGTCACCCCGTATCGGTATTGGTGGCAGACAAGCCCGTGTTCGGTGCAAAGATTACACTTAACGAGCGCTGGGTCAGACAGTCCACAGCATGTGTTGAAGCCGGTCAGTCCCTGGCATGGCTGACTCCCGATATCTGCGACCATCTCTTTGTGCCGGGCACCATCATCGGTCAGGCAGCGCTATTTAGTACCGCGCAGTTAATACTTTCCCCGACCCGCGCGATGAGAGTATTTCGGTGTCATCGGGAAGATTACACCACACAGTTGTTTTGCTTTTCACTGTCCAACAGCGCCCGGTGTTCATTTTGCAGCAGCACCGGCCATCAGCGATGCCAGCCCTGAATGACGCTGCACACGGGTTTGCACCACCTGCGCAAACTGCGATTCAGTACAGATAAGCGTACATGCCTGCTTGGCCCTGGTAAGCCCCGTATACAGCAACTCTCGCGTGTTGAGCGCGGCCATCTGGCTACTAAGCGGCGGCGCCAGAATCATCAGTACACTGGCAAACTCGGAGCCCTGGGATTTATGCACCGTCATTGCATAAACCGTCTCCACCGTTGGCAGCCGACTCAGGCTAACCGCTCTGAGTCCTGTTTCGGTGTCAAACCATGCTTTTAACTGGTGGTTATCATCTGGCCAGATGATTCCCACATCGCCATTAAACAGCTTTTGTGCGTAATTATTTTGCGTCACCATCACTGGCCGCCCTTTATAGTGACGGCTGATGGCTCCTGCCGTGCTCACGCCCAGTGCCTCTTCAATCTGCTGATTAAGTTGCTCAACCCCTAACGGACCTCGCCGGGTAGATGTCAGCCACCGGCATGCCTGCATAGCCTGCAGTGCCTGTGAAACAGTTTCGCTGCGGGCAATAGCAGAAAAGCACTGCTTCGCCATCACGCTTAATTTATTTTCAAAGTTATCCGGAGACACCATGCTCACTGCGTCTGCAACGCGCATGATATCGTCAGGTACATCGGTGAGCCGGGAGATGGCTGCTATTGCCTCATCAGCGTTACCCTGTCTGATAGCCCCGGCAACAGCCGACAGGTCTCCGCTGAAACGCTGGCTGACTTTCAGGGTTTGCACATAATCGCGCGCCTGCTCGTTCACAGCCAGTGCAGGCAGGGCCGAATTTAGCTGCTTCAGATGCGCAGATAACGCAGGTGATACATTGTCGTTTACCGTACCGTCAATAAGTGCCTCGAGCACATTGCCTGACTCGACGGCCGGTAACTGGTCGGCATCCCCCACTAATATGAGACTGGCATGAGCCGGCAAAGCCCTGACAATGCGCGCCATCAATGCGGTGTCGACCATTGACGCTTCATCAATAATTAATACATCACAGTGAAGCGGTGACTGTTCGTGGTGGCGTGTATGGACCCCATAACGTGAAATGCCCAATAATCTGTGCAGGGTTACCGCTTCAGTAGACACACTGCTAATTAATTCAGGTGAAAGGCTGTTCTGTAACTGACTAAGCGCACCGGTCACCGACTCGTTCATCCGCTGCGCAGCCTTCCCGGTTGGTGCTGCCAGCTGAATCTTCAGAGCGTGGCTGTTCAGGCACTGCAGCGCGAGTAATAGCCGTGTGACGGTGTAGGTCTTGCCGGTTCCCGGGCCACCATTAATAATTGTGAAGCGCTGTTGCAATGCTGCCGCCGTTGCAATTTGTTGCCAGTCCTGGTGTTCAGCCCGGACGGTTGGGAACAAAACCGGCCACACATGGTGTAACCGATCATAATGTTTTTGTTCCAGCGTGACGCGCGAGATGCGCTGGCTTAGCGCAGCGGCAATATCATTTTCAAACTGCCAATATCTCAGAGTATATAAACGCCCGTCTTCAAAATGCAGCGCCTCGTTAAACCGGCACTGATTAACAGCACGGTCAATCGCATCGTTAAGTACATCCTGTGCAGGAAAATACCAGCCGTCATGTTCGCTTTCCTGATCCGCAAAAAGACGGGTACCTGCTAACAACTCAGGATTAAGGCACGTGTGCCCCTGACGCTGATAATAGGATAAGGTTACCAGAATCATAAACCATAAATGCTGATGGCCGGGATCGGAATCACAGGTGAACTGCGACGCAAAATAGCCGTCGATGAGTTCGACATCAGCCAGCCGGGTGAACGTATCAGGAAACGCAATTACCTGCATGCACGCTCTCCTGTGATGTCTTGCTGACTGCGACTGGCGAACAGGTCATCCAGCGCCTCTAACCGCGATACTGACAGCGGCGTATAATAGACGCCTTCAAACGCTGTATTCGCCGGATGCATTCCGCGCACATACAGATAATATACCCCACCAAAATGATGTTGCGGCGAGTAGTCAGGCAAGCTGTTTTGCAGGTAACGGTGCAGCGCAACGCTGTAAATCAGATATTGCAGATCGTAGAGATGATGCTGATTGTTCTGACGTAACTTTTCAGGCAAATAATCACTATAAGTATCGCCCAGGTGGGTCGATTTATAATCGGCAACAAAATACCTGCCATCATATTCAAAAATCAAATCAATAAAACCGTGCATCATGCCTTCCAACTGATGGCTGTCAAAGGCCGGAAAAAAGCGGGCAGCCTGATCCTGCTCCTGCCGGTATTCAGCCAGAAACTGATTGAGTTGCTGCTGACTGACACTGGCCATGGGAAAATAAAACTCTGCCTCGCGCAGGGTCGCTTTTTTATTTAAGCTGGACAGGGTCAGTCCGTCACTATTCAGCGGGGTGTCGAGCACCTCTTGTAGCCAGCCAAATAGCGATTCAGTCTGGGTATCATCAAGGCCAAAAAGCTGTGTTAAAGGCCCCAGCGTGGCTGTCTGCGACTCGCCGAACCAGTCAGGCTCACTGAAATTTGTGACTTCCAGAATATCGTGCAATAAGTTCCCGGCAGCCGCGCCTTTTTGAAAGGAAAACCGTGTTTCCAGTGATTCTGTCTGCCCTACGGGCTGTACCAACACCTCCTGTAATTCAGCTTCCCGCCGGGTCTGGTTCACTACCCGCTCCTTTCTTGCCAGCGCTGAAAACGAATAAAGCTGCCATGCTTCACTCACATCACCCTCAAACGTATCCACCTGCAGATCGGGCTGTTCCTCCGCCGACAGACGCGGCAGTTCAGACTGACTTTGCCCGCTAACCTTAACTAATGCGGTTGATGTATCCGGCTCTTCGCTAATCCGGGTAATTGCCTGCTGCCAGTTATCGTAGGCGGCGACATCGGTAGCCTTTGCCAGCGAAGACTGCTGATGGCTATCAAATGGCGCAACGCCCAAATAACACCGGTGGGCGGCGCGGGTAACGGCGACATAAAGCAGACGCATGGCCTCAGCATCGGCCTCTTGCGTGACACGCGCGCGGACCATAGGTGTAGCGCCCAGCTGTAAACACAATGCCTTGGATGCTTCATCAAAATAGCGGAAAAGCGTCACCTGCTGGTTGCCGACTTTAACCGGGTTGCGATAATCGCTGGCAAATGGCACAAACACAATCGGATATTCCAGCCCTTTCGCGCCGTGCTGGGTGATAAGCTGAATCAAGTGTGCATCACTTTCTAAACGCTGCACATGTTCCTGGGCACTGTCCGGCTCGCTGATTTGACGATGCAGCCAGATAAGCAGTTGCTCAGGCTGAGCGCGCGTGGCGGCTTCACGTTCCAGCACCTCTGCCAGATGCAGATAATTGGTCAGTTGGCGCTCAATCTCATCGCCTCCGGCGATAAACGACTCTTCCATCAGATGAAGAACCAGCGCCATGCAGCCGCGCTGCAGCCAGATACGGCGCAGCAGGCTGATGGTTTCCATGACAGACTCCCAGAGCTGGTCATTCTCATGGTAAAGCAAGTCAATAAGTGTCTCATGAGAAAAGCCAAACATCGGGCTACTCAGGGCTGCGCATAAACGTCCGTGGTCGTTATAATGCCAGATACCATCCAGCACGCGATAAAGATCGCTGGCTTCACTGGCGGCGAACAAATTTTCCCGGTTGCTCAGAAAAACCGAAGCCAGGCCGGCCTTTTGTAGTGCCTGCTGGATGATTTTTGCTTCGCCGGCACTGCGGACAAGAATCGCAATGTCCTGAGGTTTAAGTGGCGATTCACCGAGTCGGGCCTGCTGCAACAAGCGGACAATTTCAGTGGATATCCACTGGGCAAGTTGCTGTTGCATGACAAATTTGGCTGGCGTGTCCTGCTCACAGTCCATATCCAGCGTAATATAGTTCAGCGCGTCCCGGTCAGACTGCGGGTCTGACAACGGTGTCTTATTGGCACTTGCCATTGACGCTGCCTTAACTGGGTCATAATGAATATCAAATCCGAATACATCGGCTGGTACGCCGCTCAACGGCGCCCCGTAAAATAAACGGTTATAACTTTGCACCATCGCCGGGACTGACCGGTAATTGGTATCCATCACCCAACGATAATCCGCACTTTTGCCGGCTTTAAGGTAGGTAAAAATATCGCCGCCCCGAAAGCCGTAAATGGCTTGTTTGGGATCGCCAATCATCAGCAATATTTCAGTTTCGCTGCCGGGCGGATAAACACTGGATAAAATCTGATATTGATTAGCATCGGTATCCTGAAACTCATCAATCAGGGCTGCCGGAAATTTACGGCGTAGTGCCCGGGCCAGTTCCGTATCGGCATGTTCGGTCTTTTGTGCCAGCATGGTGATCAAATCGTCAAAATCGACAATGCCCTGCTGCGCTTTTTGTCGCGCAACATGCGCGCGGATAAACGTAAACGCCTGAGCCGCTACCTGCATAGCAGGCGCTGCATCCAGTTGCGCGTCGCGCTGCTTTTCTACCTCACCGATGACAGACTTTACTTCTGCTGCAAGCGACTTCAGGGGCGCCAGTAATGCCTTGAGATCATCTTTGCCACGTAAACGGTTACCGTGAATAAACTTACCTAATGCATCGGGTGCCGGAGTAAGTGATGCAGCACTCAGCCAGTCAGTGATCTGCTCAAATTGTGATACCCGTAATGCCCGGTTTTTGTCATTGTCGATAAGCGCATCTGCAATGACATCATACTGATTATCAAGTGTGTCGCGGACCTGTTCAAACAAAGGGTACAGCGTACGTTGCTGATCAGACAAAGCGGCCTCAGCCTGCGCTGTTATATCCTGTTCAGTGACAACGTGAGGCGTCAGACCGCTGCGGATGGCACTTTCAAATACTGCCAGAAACTGCTGTGGAATATGCCAGCCCGCATTGACCAGCAAGCCATATTCATCATGCTTGCCCGCCATAAAACGGATCCAGTCACGGGTCGCCTGAAGATAAAGCTCCCGGGTGTCAGTCTGCAGTGCAAGCTGCATCGCGGCGCCACCGGAAAACGCCAGTTCACTGAGGATCCGGTTACAAAATCCATGAATGGTGTACACCGAGGCCTCATCCAGCTCCAGCAGTGCAGCCTGTAATAATTGCTCTGCCTCTTCGCCGGAAAATTGTGTATAAAGCCGCTCAAATACCGGGTCTTCGTCTACGCTGCGTTGCTGACGCTTACCCTGCCAGTAAGATAATGCAGCATCCAGGGTCTGGGCAATTCTGCCGCGAATTTCTTCAGTGGCAGCATTGGTAAATGTCATTACCAGTATTTGCTGTACACTCAGTTTCTTTTCCAGCAGCAAGCGCAGATACAGTCGGGTAATGTTAAATGTCTTTCCGGTCCCTGCGCTCGCCTCTATAAGGTGCCTGCCATGTAAGGGCAGTGCCACAACATCCAGCGCTGCACTGATGGGTTCTGCGCCCTTACTCATACTTTTTTCTCTTTGTAGTTTTCAGACAATGGCCGAAACAGCTCGTCCATAGTGTCAAGCGGCAGTGCATCCAGTGCCATACCATCAGGAAAGAACCATTTGGCATAGTGATCATCTTTAATTCCCGGTGCTGCTATACTGCCCTGCCATAATTTCTGCCACTCAAACAGCGCATCGTCGTGGTGCTGCCATTGCACCAGCGATTGCTCACGCGCTTTTTTTATCAGGGTAAGTGCAACATCGGCGTAGCAGGGAACCGGCTGACAATGTAGTTGTTCAAAAAGGGCGATAAAACGCGCCAGAAGACGGGTCGCGGTCTGTGGTTCCACAGGGGCCATAATGGCTTTGCGAGGCGCTGAAACGCCCTTCGCCCAGGTCAGAAAATACACTTCCAGCGGCAGCTGTGGCCCGTTAGCACAACATATCAGCTGTGTCAGAAACTGCTCTACTTTTCGTTTGGTATTTTGTGAACCACTATGCCACAGCACCAGCTTGTCAGGCATCATCCACACCCGTGCACCAACGGTTATACCATTGTCTGTAATTTGAAATTCCTGCTCATGCGCAGCCGATAAATCGATGGCCTCGGACACGGATTGCGCCCCCTGCTCCCAGTTATCCAGCAGTTCAGTGGTGAGCGGTGTAGACGGCAACTCACCACTGAACCTGGCCATCTGTTTCGTCTGCGTGGTCGACTGATGCGCCATCCGTTGTTCAGTCAGCTCCGTTAACACCTTATAGCGCGTGAGTGGATTGTCGGTAAACGGCTCAGCATCATTAAGTGCCGGTTCAGTGCTATCCAGACTCAGTCCCAGCTGCTCACGGGCAAAATGCCGAAGTGGCTGGCTCAGGCTTCTCGCCAGCGCACTCACGTCGACCTGGTCAGCTATGCGCGCCTCCGACAACGGCGCTATCGGCTGAGCGGTTTGCTCGTGGCGCCTGGCAATCGCATTAGCCAGGCGGAACCAGCCTTTTTCAAAACCGGGGCGCGCGTCGCTGAATCGCGAAATGCTAAACGGATGAAGCGACAGGCGGTGCAGGTGCGTATCGCAAAAGCCGTATCCCGCATTTAAAATGCGAAGCAGTTCCTGTAACACAAGGCTGGGCTGACGTTCACTGTTATCCTGCGCGCTGTTAGCCTGATAACTTAAATATAAATGTTCTCTGGCCGAAATAATTGCTTCGAGAAACAGATACCGGTCTTCCAGTCGGCGAGAACGGTCTCCCCGTTTGCGGGGTGCTTCGGTCATCAGGTCAATACTGACAGGCGTAGACTGACGCGGAAACTCTCCGTCATTAAGGCCCAACACGCAAACCACTTTAAACGGAATGCTGCGCATAGGCAGCATCGAACAAAATGTAACCTGCCCGGTGAGAAAGTGATTTCCCGCATCCGGAGAGGAAAAACGCCGCACCAGCATATCCCGTATTTGTCGAAGCGACAGCATTTCCTGGTAATTCGCTTCACGGCAATGGGCCGCAACATCTGAGGTGGCTTTTCCAATTATTTCCCAGCTATCCACCTGATCGGCAGAAGGCATAAAACAGACTTCTTTAAGTTCGCTCAAAAAGAGGTGCCACTCACCCGCAGTCCGGCTTTTTGTTAAAGCGCTGGCGAAATAGCGCAACCGTTCAACCAGCGCAATCAGTTTACCGAGTATGACACTTTGTTGCCCCTCAACATCAGGCACACTTAATAATTCGCCGGTTAGCGTTGGAGCATCATTTAACGCCATACCTATCAGCAAGCGTTCCAGTCCCCAGTACCAGCTGAACATTGGTGGCGCGTCCGCATTGTCTGACACGGACTGTTTATGCGGCGCATCCACGCCCCAATGAACGTGCGCCTGTTCCAGCCAAAACTGCATAACCGTCAAGTCATCCGCTTCAATACTAAACTTTGCCCTGATAGCATCCAGTCGCAGATAATCCATAATTTTTGTTACTTCGAAGCGGCTATCAGGCAGACTGAGCAAACTGATAAACGCTGCGACCAGCGGATCAGCATCCAGCGGCGTTCTGTCTGCAATGGAGCAGACAATACGCGGCGGATCCTGACGCTGGGGGGCGGCGGTGCCGACGCGATGAAAAACCGCATCAATGAGCGGTGCGTAATCCTCAATTGCCGGACACATCACCACAATATCCGAGGGCTTGATATCAGGATTGGTTTGCATGAGATATAAAAGGTTGTCATGCAACCCCTGCACTTCGCGCAGCGCACTATGCGTATTTACAATCATAACGCTATGATCTTCTGCCCCTGCGCAAAATCCATGGTCGGGATGACAGCCATGCAAAATATCCTGCTGCACCTGATTTAATAATGAGGGCGGCTTGTTTTGCTCCTCAGGCGGGCTGGTGTCGAAGGCAGCCACCTCAAACGTATCCAGTGCGGTCAGCAGATTAAATAAATCGCGACCCTGCTGCCCGAGATTTCCCAACAGTGGATTATCCAGTGTGTTTTCCCGCCAGGCGGCAATTCCCTGTTGCCGCAACGCCAGTGCACGCTCGCGATCACTTTTTACCTCCCCCCAGTAACTGACAGAAGGGTTGAGGTGAAAAATATGAATATCGGTGTGATGTGCCAGAGCATCAAAAAACTCAACCAGCTGAGGCGCCATGGTATTGATAGCAAATACGATAATCCGGTCGGGCAAATCATTGCAGCCGTGCTCACTAAGGGTGGCAACCGCCTGTTGATGTAAGCGCGCCGGATGCAAGGGTATCTCATTCACCAGCATTCGCCAGATAAGCGCCTGCCACGGTTCATCCTCGCTGTTATCAAGATTGACGGCACCCTGCTCCCAGTTAAACAGCCACTGCGGGCGATACAGCTGGTATTGTTCAAACACATCAGCCAGCGCCACAGCGAATTGCAACCGCCTGACATTCTGCTCATCTTCTGAACCTGCCGATTGCCAGTAACGACATACCGGCGCTGTTTCAGCCTGCTGGCAAAATGCATCGCTTTGAATCAGCCTGTCGATTCGCCATACCAGTACCTCCCGACGATAAGCAGATTGCTGTGGCACTTTTTCCTCTCCCAGCACTGTGCGGGCTGTGTTCCACATAAAACGCGTGGGCAGTGGAAAGGAAAAATTCATCGCAATACCCTGCTCTTTGGCGAGTTGCATGTTCAGCCAGTGCTGCATGCCGGGGCTTTCGACCAGGATAGTTTCGGATTGTAAGACGCCGCCGGGCTGCTGTTTTAACAGCGCGCTTAACAAGTAGCTTAAATGTTCAAGTTTGTTGGAAGGATATAAGGCGAGCAAATCAGGCTTCTTTTGTCTTTTTTCCCATGTTAAGACATTTAATCAGGGACATCCAGACGCGGAAATTTTTTGCCTGAATAAAAAAGCCTGTACAGACCTCAGGACACGAAAAATCTGTACAGGCAGAGTTATGGGCCGCGCACCGACAACCTGAAAAACACGTTGCCTGGCATGTCAGTCAGGTTAACGCCGGAGCACCGCACAAATAACAAAAAAAGTAATACAGGTTGTATGCCATATTACAGGGTTTTGTTTTCTCATATAAATCATAAGCTTAAAATCAATCCGTGGAAACTTTGATGTCACATAATGGCGATTTCAGTGCAAACGCACCGAAGTGGCGCATGCCTGCCTTCGCGCAACATTCCGTACGCCCACGCCATCCGCAGCGCTTTCCTCGCGGGAAGGGAATCGGTACAATTCACAAAATTATCATTCAGGAATTAAGGTTTATGCTGTCCGAACAACAAATCGCTACCATGCTCGCGCTGCAGGAAAAAATGAATGCGAAGGTTAATCCACAGTGGCTTCAGGCCGGGTATGCTTACTTACGCGCAGCAATGGTCGAGTCAGTAGAAGCCATTGAGCACCATGGCTGGAAGTGGTGGAAGGCACAAACCAAAGATATTGCGCAGTTGCAGATGGAACTTATCGATATCTGGCATTTCGCGCTTTCAGACTGCATCATCCGCTACAATGGTGATATCAGCGAATCAGCAGCAGCGTTGGCGCATGACCTGTCACAGTCAGGAGATAGCTTGCAGTTTGACGGGCAGACGTATCACTGGCAACAACAATCCTTGCTTGAGAACCTTGAACTGATGGCCGGGCTGTGTGCCGCAAAACGCTTCAGCGTACCGTTGTTTATGTTTATTGCTACGCAGTGCGAGCTGTCGGCTGAAGAACTCTATCGTCAGTACGTGGGTAAAAATGTCCTTAATTTCTTCCGCCAGGATCACGGCTATAAAGAAGGCACATATAAAAAGTTGTGGCAGGAACGCGAAGACAACGAGCACCTGGTAGATATACTCAGTGAACTGGATATGAACAGCGAAAGTTATTCCGACGATGTTTACGAGGGATTAAGACTTCGTTATCCCGCCTAGCACGTTCACATAAAGCTCGCAAAACCCGGATGCCGGTCGCAACTTGTTGTTTATGGCTGTGACTGGCCCGCCATCTTTTCGAACTTTTTGCAGGCCGGTGTAGCAGGCTGACCACCCTGCAATGCATCGCAGCTCAGGGCTGATAAAGAATCAAGACAGGCAACCGCCGCTTGTTCGGTTTCACCCGCCTCCAGCTGGTCAGTTTTTTGCAGATATTGCTTACACATTGAATCTACAACACCATTAATCATCTGTCGCATCTGATCATTAAGTTGTTGCTGCGATTCAAGCTCATCATAAGCACATTGTTGTATCTTGTCACACAACCGGGTTGACGCTTTTTCAAAATCCGTTGCAGCCTGTGGGGCAATCGAAAAAGGTATCGCGAGAAGAAGTCCTGCTCTGATGAGACTCATAGCATAGCCCTGATGGTTTTTTAATCAGACTAATACACTTTGTGTGGTTTCGCCACACGCGGGCTGACAATTGTGCCAGCCCGCATCGGTAATTACATGTCCACAAATTCGACCCGGCTATCGAACTTAGCGTGAATAAGATCTTCGTAGCGGGATTCCAATACATGACGTTTTACTTTAAGTGTCGGCGTTAATAAGCCGTTCTCAATTGTCCAGGGCTCTTCCAGTACCACAACGTGTGCAATTCGTTGATGACTTTCTAAATTTGCGTTAATAGTTTCCAGCGTATTCTTAAGCGACTGTTCAACATCTCCCCGATCCTGATCAACCGCAGATTCGCTTAGCACCAGCAGCGCAATGGGCTGAGGCAAGTTAGTTCCTGTGACACATACCTGTTCAATCAACGGGTTTTCCATAAACGCGGCTTCTATGGGCGCGGGTGTGACATATTTACCTTTCTCGGTTTTAAAAATATCTTTAAGACGCCCGGTAATACGGATGTAGCCTTCACTGTCCATCTCACCCTTATCACCGGTTTTTAAATACCCGTCGGTCGTCATTGCCTCCAGCGTTTTCTCTGGTTCAAGATAGTATTCCACCATATTACAGGGTGATTTAACCTGTATCTCCCCCTCGTCAGATAAGCGAATAGTTACGCCATCATAGGCTTTACCAATCGTCCCTATCTTGTCTTGACGAAATGGCACACTGGCAGTGCCATAAGCACTGTTTTCGGTCATGCCCCAACCTTCAGAAATATTAATACCGATTTTACTGAACCAGCGAATTACCGCAGGCGCCAGAGGTGCCGAACCACTGGCCCAGAAACGCGCTTTATCGAGCCCCAGTCCCTGGCGAATTTTACGCGCGATCATTTTATTGAGCACCGGCACCGATAACAGGAAATTCAGACGCTTTTGCGGGATCTTAGCCAGTATACCCATCTGGAATTTTGTCCACAGACGTGGCACCGAAACAAATAAGGTAGGCTCACACCGTTTTACATCGGTTTGGAATGTATCCAAAGACTCGACAAAGTAGACCTCAGGCGCCGCGTAAAAAGCAGCCAGCTCAATAAGCACCCGCTCTGTAATGTGGGCTAACGGCAAATAGCTCAGGTATCGGTCGCTATGACCAACCGACAAAGCGTTAAGGCAGTTTTTCGCTGCCCAGCAAATTGAACGGTATGTGTGCACCACACCTTTGGGTTGCCCGGTGCTTCCCGATGTGTAGATAATTGTCATCATTGAGCCCAGATTCGGTTCTGGCGATGCTGACATTGGTTCGCAGTCAATGAAATCCTGCCAGGTTTGTGAGCCGCTTATTCCTTCATAAGGAAAACTGACCGTATGATAATGCGCAGGAATAGCAGGGATCTGCTCTGACGCGTTATCCAGTTTGCCCACAAATACCAGTTTAACATCCGCATGTTTAAGCACGTATTCGATGGTACTTTTACCAGCGGAGCCAAAGATAGGCACCGAGACGTGACCGGCCATCATAATGCCCAGATCACTGATAAACCACTCAGCACTGTTTTTGGCAAAGATGGCTATCCGGCTGCTTGGGGGCAAAGACATGCTTTGCAATCGGGCAGCCACGCGGCGGGCCTCGTCAGCCACCCTGGCCCAGGTGTAGGTATCCATTTTTCCGATGCGGGGCTGATGAAGAAATACAGAATCTGGCCGCTCCTTTTCCCATTTGTAGAGCATTGTAACCGGTGTTTCAGTCACATCGGATACAGATTCATTAGCGACATCCAGAGGCATAAGTATTCCTTTTTGAAGCAATTTTATTTACTCGAATTTTACAAATATATAATAAGCATGTTTTATCTCTCAAGCAGATTCGCATAATTCCTTTAGATATAAACAAATAAGTCTTACCTATTGGTCAGCCCTGCCCGACCAGAACTGACCGGTTTTAAGTTGAATTTCATCCTCAAACGGTGTACCGATAGAGTAACGCTAAACAACGGTAGCTCTTTATGATCACATTTACCCTGAACGACCAACCTCAACAATATGAAGGCGACCCGACTATGCCATTACTATGGTATTTGCGCGATGATATCGGCCTAACAGGCACAAAGTATGGCTGCGGCATGGCGCTGTGCGGGGCCTGTACAATTCATATTGATGGTGATGCCACTCGCTCATGCCGGTTGCCCATGTCCGCCGTTGAGGGCAAGCACGTAACGACAATTGAGGGGCTGGACAAAAATAACGCCCACCCTGTGCAGATTGCCTGGGCAGAGCATGATGTGCCACAGTGTGGCTACTGCCAGAGTGGTCAGATGATGCAGGCAGCAGCGCTGCTGGCAAAAAATGCAGCGCCATCAGATGATGAGATAGCACAAACTATGTCAGGCAATATTTGTCGTTGTGGCACCTATCCCAGGATCCGAAAAGCAATAAAAGCCGCATCAAAGGAGAGCCAGTCATGAGCCAGTTTTCAGCGCAACGCCGCCACTTTTTAAAACAAATGGGGGTGGGTACAGGATTAACTCTGGGGGTCTCCTTGCTACCTAAAGCGACCTTTGCGGCAGCCGGTGAAACGCAACCTGCACATATGGCACCTAATGTATTTGTTGCCATTACAGAAGATGGCACGCTGGAGGTGACATGTCATCGTTCAGAGATGGGTCAGCAAATTCGTACTGCTATTACCCAGATTATCGCCGATGAACTTGATGCCGACTGGCAGCGGGTGAAAACGCTACAGGCTGATGGCGATGAGAAATATGGCGATCAGAATACGGATGGCTCACGCAGTATACGGCGCAACCTGGCTCGTCTTCAAATGGCAGGCGCCACCGCCGCACTGCTATTAAAACAGGCGGCAGCAAAAGGCTGGAACGTTGAGCCTGATAGCTGCCAGTGCAGTAATCATCAGGTGGTACACAGTGAAACCGGACGTGCCGCAGACTTTTCAGAATTAGTGAGTGTTGCAGCCACGCTGCCTCTGCCTGAAGAAGGGCTGGTGAAACCGAAAGCCCGTAAAGACTGGCGCTATGTGGGTAAAGGCATCAGAAGTATCGATATGCAGGCCGTTCAGGCCGGTACCACAGTATTTGGCCAGGACGTCACCATCGAGAACATGCTTTGCGCGGTCATACAGCGACCACCGGTCATGTTTACGCACCCCGAATCGGTTGATGATAAAAAAGCGCGCAGCGTGAAAGGTGTCAAAGAGGTGATTACTCTTCCGGCTGCAAGCGCACCTGCGAATTTTTTACCGCTCGGTGGTGTTGCCGTTCTGGCAGAAAATACATGGGCGGCGATGCAGGGCGTAAAAGCACTTAACATCAAGTGGAGTGAAAATGCGCATAGTCAATATGACTCCCGGGCAGAAAAACAAACGCTTATGGAAACGGCACGCAAAGCCGGCGAAATCGTCCGGCAGCGGGGAGATGTGAAGCACGCGCTTGAAAGTGCTGACAAAACCATAGAAGCAATCTATTATGCCCCGTTATTAGCGCAGGCACCGATGGAGCCGCCCGCAGCGGCTGCCCGGGTAGAAGGCGATAGCGCCGAAGTCTGGACCAGCACTCAAAATCCGCAGGCGGCACAGGCCCTGGTGGCTGAGGTACTGAAGATTCCTGTGGAAAATGTCACGATTCATGTGACATTGCTCGGCGGTGGCTTTGGCAGAAAATCGAAACCGGATTTTGCCGCCGAAGCAGCCTGGCTTGCGCAACAAGCCAAGCGCCCTGTGAAGGTTGTCTGGCGAAGAGAAGACGATATTCAACATGGCTTTTATCACACTGTCAGTGCCCAGCATATCCGCGCCGGTTTAGCGCAAAATGGTGACGCGACCGCCTGGCACCATAACACGGTCTTTCCCACCATCAGCAGCACCTTCTCAACAGAAGCTAATACACCGAGCAGCGGCGAGCTCAGATTAGGTTTTATCGACAATCCGTTTGATATTCCCAACATACAGCTGGAAAAAGGAAAAGCTCAAAATCATGTTCGGATAGGCTGGCTGCGCTCTGTTGCCAATGTTTATCATGCGTATGCTATTCACACCTTTGCTGATGTACTGGCGCATGCAGCAGGTAAGGACAGCAAGGCGTATTTACAACAACTGATTGGTAAACCGCGCCATATCGATTTAGCCAAAGAAGGCGCTGAGTACGACAATTATGGCGATCCGATAGAAACCTACCCCATTGATACCGGAAGGCTGCGTGCGGTACTCGACAAAGCCACAGAGATGGCAGACTGGGACAACAGAGAAAAGAATCAACGCCATCTTGGCGTGGCGGTCCACCGTTCCTTTCTAAGTTACGTGGCTACAGTGGTTGAAGTGGTTGTGGAAGAAAACGGAAGCTGGCGAATTCCCAATACCTACATCTGTATAGACGCTGGCACCATCGTCAACGCTGAGCATGTTAAAGCCCAGTGTGAGGGCGGGGCCATCTTCGGATTAAGCTGTGCAATTGGCGAGATCAGCGCCACTGACGGGGCGATAACGCAAACAAACTTTCACAATTATCAGGTTGCGCGAATGCAGCACGCACCTGAAAATATTGATGTGCATATCGTCCAAAGCGAGGCTCCGCCAGGGGGCGTGGGTGAACCCCCTACTCCGCCGTTTGCGCCGGCGTTGGCAAATGCGTTATTTGCCGCCACGGGCAAACGCTTTTATGAATTGCCAATCCCTTTGACGCTTCAGGCTTAAACCGAGGACACATCAGGCCAGTGCTGCTTTATTAGAGCAGTAATCTGGTCTGCCGGCACGGGTTTAGAATAATAAAAGCCCTGATGGTTGTAACAACCAAATAGCTGGAGAGTTTCTGCCTGGGAAAGGGTTTCCACACCTTCTGCCACACACTCCATGTTAAACGTTTTAGCCAGCTCTATGGTCGTTTTTACCAACGCAGCCGCCTGGGGATCGGCGTCGACTTCCTCAATAAAGCTTTTGTCAATTTTCAGCACATCCAACGGAAACTTCTTCAGATAACTGAGCGAGGAATAACCTGTACCAAAGTCATCCAGTGAAAACAGGAAGCCGGCATCCTGGAACTCTCTGATACGAGCCTGGGCAAATTCACTGTCTTCCATTAACAGCCCTTCTGTAATTTCAAAGCGCATTGAACGCTCAGTCAAATTGCGCTCATACATCATTTTTCTAAGCGTAGCCAGATGTAGTTCGGCTTTGAACTGAAGCGCAGAAATATTAACTGAAACATAACCGTGAAACCCTTGCCCCTGCCAACTGGCTAAATCATCAAGCGCCCTTACAATCGCCATACGGGTGACATCCACAATATACCGTAGCTGTTCCAATACCGGAATAAATTCACCCGGGGTCATGGGTGCTTCGGGCATATCACAACGCAACAGTAACTCAACGCCCTCGATGTTACCGCTGAGTGCATCAACAATCGGCTGGTACTGGTTGTAGAATCGGTCTTCCTGATAGGCGAGCTTCACGCGATTTTCGAGCGTCATCTGCTGACGCGCACGGTCATTCATTTCAGCAGTAAAATACGTAAAGCCATCAACCGCATCTTTTTTAGCCGTATACATCGCCACGTCTGCTTGCTTAATAAGCTCTGCTGGTGTCACTGCATCGTCCGGATAAAACGATATGCCGATACTGCAGGAAATACATAAAATCTCGCCATCCACAGCAATAGGCGTTTCCACGGTCTCAATCAGATGGGCGACGAAAGAGCTCAGTGTATCAGTACACTCAACCCGTTCCCGAACGATGACAAACTCATCGCCTCCCAACCTGGCGACCGTATCCTGATGGCTGGACAGGCTGACCATTCTTTCAGCAATGACTTTGAGTACCTTATCGCCCACTCCATGACCTAAGCTATCGTTGATACCTTTAAAGCGGTCAAGATCGATAAACAATACTGCCACTTTGGTCGCGTCTTCCTGCGCGTTGTCGATGGCATGTGACAACCGGTCAAGTAACAAGTTGCGGTTAAGCAGACCGGTGAGGTTGTCGTAGCTGGCCATTTTAACCAGCTTACGTTCCGCTTCTTTCTGCTCTGAAATATCACTGAAGACCATCAGATAATAATCCACGCAATCCGGGTTGCTTTCGTCAGCTACCGCTGAGATATCAATAATCACATCGTGATGGCGTCCGTCTGCCGCATGGACAGTCGTTTCACGCTTGATGAATCCGCCAGGCTCAAGGGATAATAACGGTTCGTATATCTGCTGACGTATTGCAGGTTTACGCCGGTATAGCTGTGACAACGCATCATCTGCACTGTCGTTTTCAGATAATCCCAGCGCGCGACAAAAAGCAGGATTTACCGCCATAGGCAGTATTTTTTCATCAAACACAATGACCCAGTCACGAGTTTGTGAGAATGCCTCGCCCATTACTTTAAGTTGTCGCTCAGTGCGTGCGAGCTGTTCGACTGCTTTTTGCCGAAAACGAATATATCCCCATACGGCGGCGACCAGCAAAACCACATACACCGTGTATGCAAGTGGCGACTGAAAGGGTGGATAGGGAATGGTGAAGGTCAGTACGCCGGGTGTCACATTGTAATCATAACGCTCAGTGGTCGGCGCGACTTTAAACTGATAGTCACCCGGCCCCAAAAACGCAAAAGCGGCCTTGCCTTCAGCGGTGACTGACTGGCTCAGTAAGCGGCCGTTACGATTCAGCTCATAAACATAATTATCAGCAGCATCAAAGCTCGCCAGAATAGAGGAAAAATGAATTTCTATGCCAAAATCGTCATGATTCAAACTGAGGTGACTGTCACTTAAATTTTTCATGGGCAAGGATAGATCCCGGGAGTCCAGTGACACACTGCTGATGACCATAGGCTGTTCTGGTCGCTGAATCGCTTTGCCATCATTTAGCACTGAGGGGTCGAAGATCGCAATACCACCGGTAGAGCCATAGGCAATCCTGCCATCATTGAGGATCAGTGCGGCCCCGTCATTAAACTCAGATACATTCAGTTCTCGTCCGTAAACAAACTCTTTTATCAAACGGTTTTCAGGAGAGAAGCGAAATACGCCCTGGTGAGAGCTGAACCAGAGACTGCCCTGCTTGTCGGCTTTGACGCCGTAAACGATGTCAGTTTTCAGAAGATTATCGCTGTTGAAACGCCTGATGACCCTGCCAGATTCGATATCAATGCCAAGCAAACCAAAGCGAGGAAAGCCCAGCCACAAAATATCTTCCTGAATTTCCCATGACGTGGCAGATGCGTCACTGGCCTTCTCTGCGGGTAAATATTCGTACAGTAAACGGGTGTTCAGGGTTTGCGTATCCACCGCCCATACCCCATCGGACGTGGAAAGCAGCATATTGTCGTCCAGCTCAGCTGCCGTACCCAGGAAGTAGCCACTGTATCCATCTTGCAGTCTCGGATCGGAAAATGTCAGTTTTTTTACTGTCTGGGCAGCTGGATCGTAGCGATAATAATCATGAGACAAAAAGTATAACCGGCCCTGTTTATCGACGGACATCCCATAGACCCAACCATCAAGAATATCTACACCCTGCTGGCTACTAACCGGCAATGGCCCGGCTTCACCGGTAAGCTTATTAAATAGCTGCACTTTCCCGGACGTTCTAATGTAAAGCGTATTTTCGCCAGCCGGCAGTATTTGAGCTATTTCTGCATCATTAGCCTGCGCCGACGGGGCTTGCAAAAACATGGAAGAATCGAGTGTTGTCAGATCGAGCCGCGTTAAACCGTTAGCGGTTCCCGCCCACAAAATATCATCATTGTCTTCGTATAAAGACCAGATAACATTATTAGTCAGAGGGGGTTCCGGGTCACTGACCAGATTCTGGATGTGAGTAATATTCTGATTATCCGGCGTCCACAGCATTGCCCCGCCCATCTCGGTGCCCAGCCACAACGTATTACGTTTGTCTTTGGCGATGGCTTTTATCTTTGCTTTAGCCAGTTGCCGCTCGCCACTTTGCGCTTCAAGCATATGAACGCTGCGCCAGCTTCCTGATGTTTCCTTTCTCAGCGAGAATAGCCCCTCGTTGGTAGCCAGCCAGAATGAATTGGAACCGTCAGGGACAACTTGCCAGATGTTCTGCTGCTTATTGACCGCGTCGAACGCTGGTTGGCGTCCATTAGACAAATCATCTTGCAAGGTAGTCAGATCAGCCTTAAACAACCCTTTAACGGTGCCAAGCCACAGTCTGTTCTGCATATCGGCCATCAGAAACTTAGCATTTTGATTGCTCACGTCTGCAGGAATCTCTCCCAGATAATCAATTTTCTGAGCCTGCTTATCTTTCTGTTCTGTGGTGCGAGCTCCCCGTGCCTCATCATGACTAAGGTTCAGCGTATACAGCCCTGCAGATGTAGCAATAAAAAGATAGTCAGAAGTGGGGTAAATCGCTCTGATAATATCCTCATTTTGGCGTAATGAGTCGGGCAGCGTATAGACAACCTCTGTCCCGGCGTCATGATTCACCTTCAGGATCTCGTGCTCAAGAGCAACGAATAAATTGCCTTGGCTGTCCTCCTTAAAGTCGACTGCTGCCTGGATCCATTGATAAGCGGAAAGACCGGGCCTGTTGATTGCCAGATTCACTTCGCTGGTAGCCAAATCCAGCGTAAACACACCCGACTCCAGCGAACTTATCCAAAGTCTATCCTGTGCATCAAGGTAAAGCTTTTCTACGCTGGCATTAACCAGCACATTATCAGGGCCACCAATATTTATAAGATGATGGCCATCCCATCGGTCCAGCCCGCCCTGCGTTGCAATCCAAACAAAACCCGTGTCATCAATGAGAATGTCGTTGATAGAGTCCTGACTGAGCCCCTGGCGTGTGGACAGGCTGGGAATTGATGAAGATTTGATAACTGGCGCAGCTACAAGTGAACTGGTAAATACCGCGGATACCCACAATAGCGCAGCAAGCATTGCAACGGTTACGAACCGGCAAAGTTGACAGCGTACCAGAGGCTTAGCGGTATCAGGACTTATCACAAGCTACCTTAAGATGAGAAAACAACGACATCTACGTTAAAACTATACGAGATTGCAGGCGATGTCACTGCAACTTTATGTTAATACAAAAAGGTGATTTATATCACAATTCAGTGTGTGGTGTTAATAGCGTATACCCGCTCGCTGCTGCTTCCGGTAGAGCGAAGCGCCGACTTCATAAAGCGCGAAACCTATAAGCCCGGCCATCTTGATGAGTGTGAGCAACCAAATTGCCTTCGGATAAAAAGTAGCCACTAGCGCAGTTTGCAATGATAAGCGCTCAAGCAACGTAAACAAGTGTAAAAAACCTAACAATGTATAGATTGCGATAAAGTAACGAGTGACGAGTACAGGGATAACCGGAAGATAGCCTCGCAGGAGAATAATGCTCAGTGCAAACAATAAATTAGACGCGCCGAAACCAAGATACCAGGTATAAAAACCCAGTGTAGAGAACACCTCCATCGAATTGAGACTCTTTACATAATTTTCTATGCCAAAGTGAAGTGCCTCAACCACCAGTGTGCCAAGAAAAATAAAGGAAAACAGAGTGATTTTGCGCACTGATAGTGAATACGCAAACAAGGCCGTTGTATAAAACAACGGCCAGAATATTGAAGTTACATCAAGAAATATAAAATCCAAACTTTTACAAACTACCTTTAAGAATCTGAGTCACCCTTGGGAGGATCTTTGGGCATTTCGCTACCGACCCCGTCGCCTGTGGGAAATACACCGCAGGTAAGTGGAACCGCGTCGCACACTGTTTTCATTGAAAATGACAGTGACGTATCAGCGTGCTCGTATGCCATTGCATTACAGGATAATACCCCAGTACTAAATATTGCTGCAATTTTAATTAACTTCTTCATACACAATCCTTGATAAAAAACATCAGCGGATGCCGACGTTTAATTATTGTCGAGAATGTACAAAAGTGCCGAAAATTTTACGCCTATGCCTTCACAGGTACCCTTGCAGTGCGCACGACCTGCCGGCGGATACCGGTTACAGGCGCTAAGCGATAAAGGTCGCCATTTCGACCCACATATCGTTTTCGCACGCCAGCAGATTTGGCTATTTGTCCATGCGCTTCCAGATGTTCAGGCTCACCATGCACCGGAATCGAAATTTGTGGCCTGACCCAGCTATACATCAGTTTCAGCTCCTCAGCGCAAGGATGGCCGCTTGCATGTATAGGTAGCTGACTACTTTCACTGGTAATTGTAGTAATACCCAAACCATCTAGTTGACGGATTAGCGCACTCACAGATTGTTCGTTACCGGGAATAACAATACTGGAAAAGATGACGGTATCCCCTTTTTCCAGCGATAACTGATGATGATCATCCCGCGCCATCCGAGCCAGTGCAGCGCGCTGCTCACCCTGGCTTCCGGTTGCGACCGCCAATACTTCTGAAGGTGGCAAGTAACCAGCGTGATCAGGATCTATCAGCGTGAGATGCGCAGGCCACACATCTAATTTGCGCGCGATGCTATACATATTGAGCAGCGAGCGCCCGTAAAGCGCCATGTAACGCCCTGTTTTTACTGCCACATGTGCCAGCGAAATAAGTCGCGCCACATTGCTGCCAAAACAACTGACCACAACTCGACCTTCTAGCGGCCGGATGGTAGCAAGCAAGCCATCAAAGCAGTTACGTTCTGAAATCGAAAAGCCGGGTTTGGTGGCATTGGTAGAATCGCCCACCATGGCCAATATATTTTCGCTGCCAAGTTGCCGGTAACGCGCGGCATCAAAAGGTTTACCGGTCACAGGCTGCGCATCAATCTTCCAGTCAGCAGTATGCAGCACACTGCCAACCGATGTTGTTATTTTCAACGCGTAGGGCTCTGGAATAGAGTGCGTTACTGCCAGCCAGTTAAGTGTAAAAGGTCCTACCTGATGCTCACTGTGCGCGTCGACAATAATGATCGGTACCTTGTCTTTCAGTCCTGCCTGCGCAAGTTTTCGCTGTAAAACTTCGGCAGTAAATGCGGTGGTATACACCGGACAGCGTAACCTGGGCCATAAGTATGGGACAGCACCAACGTGATCCTCATGGGCGTGCGTTATCACCATCCCACATAAATGCTCTTTTTGCTGCGCAATAAAAGATGGATCTGGCGCCACAATATCAAAACGGGCAGATGCAGAGTCATCCAGGTAAGGCGCGACCAGTGGCTCATCAAAGCTTACGCCGCAATCCACCATTAACCACTGCCCGCTATGCCCATACAAGTTCATGTTCATGCCGATTTCTCCGGTTCCGCCTAGCGGAATGAACCACAAATCGTCCGGACCTGGTGTTAATGCAGAAATAAATGCCTCCTTAAACCTGGACTATTCAGTAAACTGACCGGCGGTCAGTGTAACATGACAGAAAGTGTCCGATGTCGTACTACCGGATATAAAAAAGGCAGAGCCAACGCTCTGCCTTTTTTCAAGACTTACAGACGCATTATTTAACTACGTCCATTTCCTCGATAAGGTTAGTTGCACCATCAACATATTCCATCACCCACAACATATAACGCGTATCTACATGAATCGTGCGGGTAGTTTTCGGGTCAAAGTCCCAGTCAGAATTGACGCTCTCAAAGGTGCCATCAAATAACAAACCGACCAGCTCAGCGCGTCCGTTCATCGTCGCTGAACCTGAGTTACCGCCGGTAGAGTCAAGATCACTTAAGAAGTTAACAGGCACGCTGTCTATGGACGCCATTTCATACGGACCGAACTTTTCTTGTTCAATCAGTTCCAGCTGTTTCTTTGGCGCATCAAATGGTGACTCGCCGGTGTCCTTTTCAACAATGCCCTGTAGACGGGTAAAGGGCTCATAGATTAAACCGTCTTTCGGTGATCCGCCCAGAACATTGCCATAGGTAACCCGCAGAGTGCTGTTTGCATCAGGATATGCCAGACTGCCCTGCGACTTTTGCCAATCAATGATTGCCTGCATATAACCAGGTGTCAGTGCTTTGGATTCGCCCGATAGGCTTTTCGCGCGATCTTCGTTTTCCATTTCAGTGTCATACAAGGCTACCGCCAATTTAACAAAGGGATCGTCACTGGATTTAAACGCCTGCGGTTCTGCATCCATCAATTTAAGGCGATAATCCACCTGGTTCATAGCCGTTTGCTGATAATAGTCAGTAAGAATTTTATCAACCTGCCCAGGTGACGTATCCGCTGATAATCCTAAAGCCTCATCAAATGCTGCGATTCTCGCTGCAGCCGGCTGTTGCAGGTATTGCTTGATAAAGGTCGACCATACCGCCTTATCGACAGTAGCATCAAAGCGTCTCTCGATACGCTGCATGCTTTCTTTAAGACGACTTTGATCACGATCCTGATAGCCCGGCTCACGCTTCGCATCCGGTTTCTGCTGTTCAATCGCATTACGGTATAGTCGCTGGGCGGCGCTAAGCAGCTGAGGCCGGGTAATATTTCGATACCAGAAGGTTTGCTTACTTAATGCAGACTGTTGTTTCTCGACATCATCAAGCTTTGCGATAGTTTCTAGTTGCGATTCACGCATGCCAGCAGACGACAACCAGTCATTTAACGCTTGTTCGCGCTGTTCACGCCGCTCGACCAGCCCAACCCGCTTTGCACCGGCGATTTGTCCTTTGGTGTTTTTCAAAAAATTATTCAGGCCGGCCAGCGTCGCTTCATATTTGATGCGCGCATCACTGCCTTCTGGCGCCGCTTTTTCAATGGTATCAATCCAGGTTTCAATGAGGTCGATATAGGTAGGATACAGCCAGTTGAACGTATGCTTTACCGCTACAAGTCGCGCATAGCGATCGGTTGAGCCGGGATAGCCAGCGGCCATAACGAAGTCGCCATCCTGTAAACCGGCAGCAGAGACTTTAAGCACATGCTCTGGCTGATAAGGCACGTTATCTTCTGCATATTCGGCCGGCTTACCATCTTTGCCCACATAAGCACGGTAGAAAGAAAAGTCGCCGGTATGACGCGGCCACATCCAGTTATCAATATCGCCACCATATTTACCGACTGAGTCGGCGGGCGCATAGGCAATACGAACATCCTGTATTTCAAGCTGTTTAATCAGCTTGTATTCTTTACCATTATAGAAAGAAGGGACTGAGCAGCGATAGCCCGGCTCTGATTCACACTCCTGAATGAGTTGCTTTTGCATATCGACGATAGCATCAAAGCGATCTCTGCCGGTGACATTATCATCCAGTTGACCAAGGATTTTGTCAGTGACATCAGAAAATTCGACGGTGACGTACATCCGCGTCCCTGGCGCCGCAGGAAGCTCCTCACCGATCTTTTTAGCCAGAAAACCGTTTTTCAGATAATTATTTTCAGCAGTAGAGTTATATTGCACAGAGCCACGGGCACAATGGTGGTTTGTAACAGCCAGTCCTTTATCTGAGACAAACGATGCTGAGCAGCCACCCAGAGAGACAATGGCCCCCATCGGGAAATCGGTCAGATCACTTAAAGAGTCAGGAGAAATCTCTAATCCTGTTTTTTTCAAATCTGCGCTGATTTGGGGAAGCTGTTCAGGCGTAAACATGCCTTCTTTGGCGAGTGCGCTGCCTGTTCCGGCGAGAAGCATCGCGCCAGCCAGGTAGCTTATTTTCTTAGACATTACAGTTCCTTATTCGAGTGTCATCCGAGTGATACTACCGTGTAATGACTAACGCGCCCAGTCTTTAAGGCTAAAACCGCAGACTAAAATGTGTAAATTTGTTGCCACGGTAAATTCATCCCGAATTTACCGTAATCAATCGTGTCCCGATGGTTTATGGCTTAAGCGTGATCATGGTGCAATAACGCATTTAGCTCATCAATGACGACCACCCATTGCGCATCTTCATCGATGGCCTGCTTAAGAAACGCAGCCTGCGAATCGTTCCAGAACGGCGCCTCTTCGATATGCCGGCTTTGATTCATGCCCTTATGTTCTTCAATAAACGCATCCATCCCTTCTTCACTGGAATCAAGTCCCAATTGTGTGAATAAGTCTGCCATAGTTGGCTGTTCTGTATACATAATTGCTCCATTATCCTGTTGTATTAGCAGTAATAAACGGCGTCCGGGCAAAAAAGGTTCAGCGCTTACTGCGATGTCAGCACAGCGAACAGGCCCCCATGAAACAAAAAAGCCACTGAGAATATCAGTGGCTTTTTTAAACAATAACAGAATACATTACATCAGCTTTTCTGCCAGCTCATCCGGCTCCATTACTTCACCGTCTTCGCCGGGTACAGGACAGACCATCACACACAACTCATCCTGCATCAGGCCGGGCGTCCATTTTTTCAGCCAATCTTCCAGCGTGACCGCCATCGGCTCACAATCTGCCCAGTCTTCTGTGGCCCAGAGCAGCGCCAGACCAGCATCAGGCCAAACAGGAACACCATCCTCATCTTCTGTACTTAACATAACGCAGCCATCTGCGTCTTTCAGAATCCAGACCTTTTGATTATCTTTGATGCCCGAAACCGTCTCTTGCAAACGCAGTGCGGCACTTACTCCCAACAGGGGATGTTCATCTAGAGCCATAACTAATTCCTATAATATCAATGGGTGACAGGGCAAACTTTTTCATCAGCGTTGGCGCTGTGATTTGCGATATTTTCTTTCTACTGAGAATCACGTTCGCAGATCACGCTGCACACAGCAGCGCCATGTGTTCATTTTCGGGTAATTATACCGCCATTGTTCTATGGGAGGGAAACAAAGTATCTACTACTGTCGTTAATGCGTGTCTTTTAACCGATTTAAGACGATTGAGATAAACACATGCCTGCATGTCATCAAGCGCGTGAACCTGACGCATAGATAAATGGGAAAGCTGTTGAGCAAAACGCACTGGAAAGACTGCGCAGCCGCCGTCTTCTTCGATAGCATTTAAGCCAAGTCTGAGTGAATTTGTGCGTAGCTTTGCATCTCGCAGTTGCGGCCAGTGCTGACAAATTAAATCTCTGACCTTACCGCCCCACTCGATGGCGACATAGTCGTTGGCGTCTATATCATCAGACGCTCTGCCTACCACATACAAAGCCAGCGGCTCAGCACTGATCTGCTGTGAAATCACTTCTTCAGATTTAAGCGGCTCTGATGAAAAGGCAAGATCGATGACCCGTTCATGCAACTGCCGGGAAAGATTGTCCAATGTCAGAATTTCGGCTTTCACCGACCAGTCAGGAAAATGTTCATGTATACCAGACAGTGTATGACTTAGCTGCAGCTCACTGGCCAGCTGGGTTGCCCCGCACACAACATATTCTCCCGATTGGAGCTGAAGCTCACGCTTTGCATCTTTTAATGTGTCACTTAACTGGTGGGCAAATGGAAGCAGTTTTTCGCCGGCAGGCGTTAGCTGAATGCTGTTTCGATGACGTATAAACAGAGTGGTCTGAAAATATTCTTCAAGTAATTTGATACGGGCACTGACAGCAGACTGTGTTAAAAACAGATTTTCTGCAGCCTTACCGAAATGCCGCGTGTTGGCGACTTCAATAAAGGTAGATAAAAAGCGAATATCCATGCTTCACGGGCAAAAGAAAAACCTGCCCGTAAAGCTGTCACATATAGTCAGGTTTGTAAACCTGTAAACTTACAAAGCGTCTAGAAAGTCAGGATATTGATTAATAACTCTCCTGATGCAATCTTTTTTGCTTTTCGCGTCTGAGCTCATCACGCTTCTGACGCCCTTTCATCTGGTTACGGCGATCCGATTTTTTCTTTCCAAAATGGTCATCGTCTTCTACCGAGTCCCATTCTTCTCGCTCGTAACGATAGTCTTTGCTCATTACAATCTCAAAAATAGTGAACGACAAGGTTATTATCTGCGCCGCTGTGCAAATTTAAAACAAATATTACTTATCGTTACGATAAAAACATTTGTTCTGACAATCATAATCTTTTCCCGATTCTGATACGTTTAGTATCAGTTAATTTGAACGCTTTCAGGATTGCAGCACAGAACGTTATAGTGCCTTTTGCAGCTTAAAACTGACAAGTAAAAATTTTTCCCGATAAGAACAAAAATTTTTGTTTCATTTTTTTTGAAATTTGACCTAAAAGTTCGCTTGCAAACTTAATTTATGCGAGAT
>CAZOYR010000011.1:16857-49099 GCA_964584105.1 uncultured Alteromonas sp. | reverse complement strand
CCACTTCATCGGCCAGTAATACCCGCGGAGCATGCCGGTTGCCCACCTGAGAAGCAATGTGTAGCTGATGGGGAATAAGCTCAATACGGGCACCGGCCAGGCCGATGGTCTGGCTGCGCTGATAATCGCTCATGTGGGTAAAGGCTTTCAAACGCAGGTCGAACCATTTGGGGATATCGTGCTGCATGCTGAACAATCGCTGTTCAGGCTGGTTAAGCCGGATATGATGGTCGAGCATGGTCTCAGGCAGGCGGGTCGTCTCGCCGGTGTCGGTGTGAGTGCCATGATAAATCACCACGTCCTGCGAAATCTCTGTGTCGGTGACCGCCATGCTCCAGCCATCCTGACTTTTAATCGTATCACCCACTTCAAATGTCAGGCGGGTCAGCGGGGCATCATTTTTGGTGTACTTTCGGCTTTCACCCGTCGCTGGATAAAAAACTTCCACGGAGCGAAAGTCCTGATTAACAATCGCACCCAATCCCAGTTCGGATTCTGTATTACTTAGCCAACGCTGGCCTACCGCGTACTCGCTTGCTGAACTCATGTTACCTGACTGTCTGTGTTTCAAAGGGGCAGTATTGTACTTATCCGGCCCTGCTGAATAAAGTTCACTTTGGCTGTGCCTGTCTAAAATATAGGATTTATCTCAAATTTATGCAGAATTCATGGCGTACAGAAAAAAATAAATTCTAAAAAGTAGTGATAAAGCGCACATTCTGGATTATGGTGAAAGTGTAAGTCGATGCGACACGGAGTGGGTCGTAAAGTTCGACCGGCTCCTCCCGTAATCGTCTATTGCGCGTCAGCGGTACAGACGGGCATAGCTTTGACAATCGGAGTGAAGGATGCCAGGAAAAAAATCGCCAGAAACTAAAATCTACGTCCTCGATACAAACATACTGCTTCACGAACCTCACGCATTTCTCTCGTTTAAAGAAAACGACGTTGTTATTCCCATGACCGTTCTCGAAGAACTGGATTACATCAAAGACAGCAAAAAAGATGTGGCCCGTGATGCCCGGGTGTCTATTCGCGCCATGGAGGATTTGCTTCATGACGCCTCGCCCGAGGCGATGATAGAAGGCGTCAGTATGGAAGGGCTGGGGGCCGGTAAGGATGCGCCCACCGGCGCATTATCCATTTTTACTGATTTAAGTATGGCTGAGTCTCAGCAGGTTTTTACCAGTAACGAAAATGATAACCGGATTATCAATGTTGCGCTGCATTTACAAAAAGCGTTTGCCCCTCAGCAGGTTGTACTGGTCACTAAAGATCTGAACATGCGCCTTAAAGCCAAAGGTGCCGGTCTGGCGCATGTCGAAGACTATCGGACGGACCAGTTAATCAGTGACATTAAATATTTGTCGCGAGGCTATCATCAGTTCGAGGGTAATTTCTGGGAGCAGGTGAAGTCGGTAGAAAGCCGCTCTGAGGGGCGCGATACCATCCATACGCTTGAGCGAAGTGTGCTGCCCGAAGCCTATGTGAATGAATTTTTACTGGACGACTCCCGTCATTTTGCCGGCCTGGTCGAGTCAGTGGATGAAGAGCATATTGAACTGCTTGATTTGGGTTATGAGCGTTTGATGAGTCGCCATGCATGGGGCATATCGCCAAAAAATATTGGCCAGGCGATGGCGCTGCATGCATTACTTGATGCGCATATTGATCTGGTAATACTGACCGGTCCTGCCGGTAGCGGTAAAACGTTGCTTGCCCTGGCCGCCGCCCTTGAAATGGTGGTTGAAAAGAATATGTACGATAAGATCATTGTGACCCGCAGCACGCCGGACATTGCTGAATCTATTGGCTTTCTGCCCGGCACCGAGGAAGAAAAAATGTTGCCGTGGCTGGCAGCCATTACTGACTCGTTAGAGGTCTTGCATAAACATGATGAAAACGCCAAAAGCTCCATGAGTTACATCATGGAAAAAGCCAATATTCAGTACAAGTCAGTGAACTTTATGCGCGGAAGAAGTATTCAGAATGCCATCGTTATTCTGGATGAATCGCAAAACCTGACTGCGGCGCAGCTAAAAACCATCATCACACGATGTGGCGAGGGCACCAAACTAATCTGCAGCGGTAATCTGGCGCAAATTGACAGTAATTACCTTTCACCGGTCACATCCGGGCTGACCTACCTGGTCGAAAAGTTTAAAAACTTCTCGGGCAGCGCCACACTCAATCTTGATGGTGTTGTACGCTCGCGTCTGGCGCAATTTGCCGAAGAGCATTTATAAACACAGGCGCTGTAAGTGCCTTTCATATTCAGCGCCCCGGGTCCGGGGCGTTTATATTTGTTCTATCGTGAAATGTCTGTTTGCCAGTGCCTGGCGGCTATCCGGTGCTACCTGACCCATGGGCATCTGCGCCGGGCCGGTGGGCTCGAATAATACGTAGGTTTTAGCATCATAGGTGAGGGTCTGGTCGCCAGCCTGCGGCGTTAGGGCGACGCCAAGCAGGGCGTGGCCGGGCAACAGCACCAAAATCATCGGTGTATCAGGCAGAAAGCCACGGGCAATGGCCGCGGTCATCACTGATTTGCTGTCACAGTCGCCTTTATTCTGGGCCAGCAAGCCTGCAGGAGGCAGAAAGCCAGCGCCATTATTGTCCGCACGATTCGCCAGTCTGTCGTAGGGAATGCTTTGTACCCAGCTCAGCAGGAAATTAAAATATTCACGCGCATCCGCCTGCTTACTCACCGAGTCATAGATGGCCTGGGAAAGGGGGATAAGCGGTTCAATGTATTCGTGAATAAAGCGGATATGGTCTGGCTTGACCGCTTCTTCATTAAATACCGTGGTGTATCTTGTATAGTAGTTTTCCTGCAAATAACTATCGTACGCCTGCTCCTGCAAGGCACTCAGCTGCTCGGTGATACGTTTATTGCGGGCCGCGCTGGTAGAGCTGACACTGATTTCCATACCTCGATGGCGGCGATTAATATTTATTTTGGCTTGTTTAGGATCTATCTCTTTGGCTGCTTTCATCAGCTCTACATAAACATAGCGCTGCACCAGTGCCGGCGAGTAGTTGTTCTGTATGGCAGGTGCCTTAGCCATCGCCTGTCGGTCCAGACTGAATGATAAAGATGCCGGTTGCTGCCCCTGACGAGACCAGCGGTAATCGTAGCTCAGCGTGTTTTGATTTTGTGATGAGGAGAAGCTGAGCTGCTCGCCACTTACCTGACCGGTAAACACCCACAGCAACATACCAACAATCAGACAGCGAGTTTGCATTTCTACTGCTTATTATTTAAACCATTTCTCTATTATGCGCCGCATTTGCCAAAGGTAAAGTGAAAGCAGCAAAATCAGTGCTCAGGGGCAGTAAACCAGTCAAGCTGATGATGCAGCGAAACCACGCTGCCCACAATGATCAGGGTGGGCGGCTGCATATGCGCAGTGGCAGGGTGATCGGCAATATCTGCCAGCGTACCAGTAACAACACGCTGCTCGGGTAATGTCGCCTGCTGGATCAGCGCGATGGGCGTTGATGCAGGTAGCCCATGTTCTGTCAGCTTCTGACAGATAACAGGCAGTCCGGTCAGGCCCATGTAGAATACCAGTGTGCGATGCTCACTGGCCAGCGCCGGCCAGTCGAGATCAACCGTACCATCCTTCAAATGACCGGTGGTAAAGGTTACCGATTGCGCATGATCGCGGTGGGTAAGGGGAATGCCCGCATAGCTGGCAGCCCCACTGGCTGCGGTAATGCCAGGCACAACCTGAAATTCTATACCGTGCTGCAGCAATACCTGTATTTCCTCGCCGCCGCGACCAAAAATAAACGGATCGCCGCCTTTTAAGCGCACCACGCGGTTGCCTTTTTTGGCTTCGCTGACCATCAGCGCATTGATGTCATCTTGGGGTAATGAGTGATTAGACTTTTGCTTACCCACATAAATTTTTTCCGCATCGCGTCTGACAAGCTCCAGAATCGGGGCTGACACCAGTCTGTCGTATATCACCACATCGGCCTTTTGCATCAGACGCAGGGCCCGAAATGTCAATAAATCCGGGTCACCAGGCCCGGCCCCCACCAGGTAAACCTGACCCTGGGGCATGGTGTCTGACGCTGCCGCGGTCAGCGCCTCTTCAAATTTTTGCTCTGCCTTTTCGCTCTGACCTTTTTCAATCAGCTCCGCAATATCACCGTCGAGCACATCCTCCCAAAAGTATCGCCGGGCGGTGACACCGTTAAGAGTTTGCTTGACCTTGTCGCGAAATTTTTCTGAAAAGCGACCAAGACGACTGACATTAGCCGGTATCACGCTTTCCAGTTTCTGACGCAGATAGCGCAGCAAAACCGGCGCCACGCCGCCGCTGCTCATCGCGATGGTGATGGGTGAACGGTCGATAATGGATGGGGTGATGAACTGGCAAAGTGGGGTGTTATCTACCACATTTACCAACACGTTATGCTTGTCACCCAGACGGCGGATCGTCGCGTTCAGTGCCTCATCGTTGGTGGCGACAAACGCGATATCCGCGCTTGCCAAATCCTGCTCCTCAAACGGGCGCTGCAAAATCGTAACCTGTGGATGCTCAGCATAGCCGGCGACGGTATTACAAACATCAGGCGCAACAACGATGACCTGAGCCTCACTCTTTAGCATTAATTCCAGTTTACGCGCCGCTACTTCACCGGCGCCGACAATCAGACATTGCAGTGAACGGGTATCAAGAAAGACAGGAAAGTAACGCATGGGTTTTCTCAGGAGCCAGAAACAGTAAAAGCGCCATTTTGACGCTTTTACTTATTTATTAGAAACAATTAAATCGGAAAATATATTACGTTTAATTATATCCAGATATGTTTTTAAAACTTAGCGCTTAGGTCCGCGACGCTTAGGTGGCGTGTCGCTCCATTCACGCAGGTTCAGACGCTGACCAGCTACGCGGGTTTTGCGCAGAATGTCGCGGGTTTGCTCTGGCATACCGTCTGGTAAATCAACCGTGCTGAAATTATCATAAATTTCGATAGCACCAATATTCTTACTCTTAAGGTTTGCCTCGTTAGCGATGGCGCCAACGATATTACCCGGCTTCGCACCGTGGGTATGACCCACTTCGATACGGTAACGCTGCATACCAGCTTCCGGCTTGCTTTTACCGCGTGGCTTTTTGCGCTCACGATCATTGCCACGATCGCGGGGATTTCTATCCTGACGGGGAGGCTTGCTGTGCAAGTCCGGACGGTCAGACTCTTTAAGCAGCAATGGCTCATTACCCTGCGCCAGCTTCACTAACGCCGCCAGCAGCGTTTCTGGATCGGCTTCAGTTTCTTCTTTGAGCGACTCAACGATAGGCATCAATGATTCAAGGCTGTCATCAGAACAGGCTTCTGCTACCGACTGCTTGAACTTCGATAAACGGGTTTCGTTTAATTCATTGATTGAAGGAATAGGCATTACTTCAATAGGCTGACGCGTTGTTTTTTCAATCGCAAACAACATCCGCTTCTCACGGTGTGAGATAAACAGAATCGCATCACCGGCACGACCGGCACGGCCAGTACGACCAATACGGTGAACGTAGGACTCTGTATCGTACGGTACGTCATAGTTCACTACGTGACTGACACGCTCAACGTCCAGACCGCGGGCAACCACATCGGTCGCTACCAAAATATCAATATCGCCTTTCTTCAGCTTATCCACTGTGCGCTCACGAGCGTTCTGCGGGATGTCACCATTCAATGGCTCAACGTCATAGCCTCGGGCTGACAGCTTTTCAGCCAGCTCTACCGTAGCGGTTTTAGTACGAACAAAGATGATCATGCCATCAAATGGCTCGACTTCCATAATCCGTGTCAGCGCTTCAAGCTTATGATGACCGGCGATTTGACAATAGCGCTGGCGAATGGTCGAAGCCGTAGATACTTTCGACTCAATTTTCACATGCTTCGGATCTTTAAGATAACGCTGGGTAATTTTCTTAATCGGCCCTGGCATAGTGGCAGAGAACAACGCTGTCTGACGCTCTTCCGGTGCGTTTGACAGAATCGTTTCCACATCGTCAATAAAGCCCATACGCAGCATTTCGTCGGCTTCATCAAGTACCAGATACTTCAGCTCACCAAGATTCAGCGTCTTACGCTTAATGTGGTCGATGATACGACCGGGCGTACCGACGACAACCTGGACACCACGTTTAAGCTGGCGAATCTGGTTATCGTAAGACTGACCACCGTATACCGGCAATACTTTAATCTTTTGTGAGAAACTGGCATATACCTGAAAGGCTTCAGCAACCTGAATAGCCAGTTCGCGGGTAGGTGCCAGCACCAGCAATTGCGGATGTCTGGCGTCGGCATCAATATTTGCCAGCATCGGCAACGCAAAGGCAGCCGTTTTTCCTGTCCCTGTTTGTGCCTGCCCCAACAGATCGTGGCCTTCCAGTAGCAACGGTATACTTTCAGCCTGAATTGGCGATGGCTTTTCATAGCCGACTTTTTCAAGGGCTTGTAAGATAGGTTGTGGTAAGTTGAGGTCTTTAAATGTCAAATCGACAGTAGTGGTCATTCACGATCCTGATGGGTAAGGCAGACTCAGCGGCGAAATTGCGCTGGTGTTATTGCAAAACCATTATTATAGGGCATCTGAGCGTCAGATACCACGTAAAACCATGGCCGTTACGAAACAGGACCAATAATGGATTATAAATCTTCGCTGGCATATTCTCTTACAGGCGATAAACTCAATCAGTTACACAATTAAAACGACAGTGAATACAGGTGTATAGGATGAAATTAACTACAGTGAGTAAAAAAGTTGCGCCGCTTTGCGTAGCGTTATCCGTTTCTCTGGCTTTAGGCGGTTGCGGCGAAAAATCCATGGACGAACATCTGGAAGCCGCTCGTGGCTATACCCAACAGCAGGATATGGATGCGGCCATTATCGAGTATAAAAACGCGATTAAAGCTGACCCGAAATCAGGCGAAGCGCGCTTTGAGCTGGGTCGACTTTATATGGCGACCGGGCAAATGGAAGCGGCTGAAAAGGAGCTCAACCGCGCCCTGGAACTGGGCTACTCTGCCTCTGAGATAATTCCACTGCTGTCTAAAGCCTATCAGCAGACCGGGGCTGAAAATGCGCTGGTCGATATGGAAATTCGCCATGAAGGGATGAGTGAGAGTGAAACCGCTGAAGTCGCTTTTTATAAATTGCAGGCGCTGGTGCAACTGGATAAGCAAAAAGAAGCGCAGACACTGATTGAGCAGATTAGCGAAATGCAGACTGACTCTGTATACCAATCGCTCAGTCTGGCCTACCCGGACATCATGAAAAAAGACTATGCTGCTGCGCTGGAAAAAACAAAAGCTGCGGCAGAAAAATCGCCGGACAATAACGATGTGCTGCTTCAGCTGGCAAAGTTAAGTGCGCTGACAGGAGACTTACAGGGCGCCATTGATAACTACAAGGCTTATATTGACGCCAACCCGAATGATCTGAGCAAAAAATTTGCGCTGGTCAGCCTGCTGATTGAAACGCGCCAGGTCGCTGAAGCGAGTCCTTATGTCAGCGAGATGCTCAAGCAGTATCCTAATAATGGCTTGCTGAATCAGTATCAGGGCCTTATCGAGTCTGCTAAAGAAAATTACGAAGCGGCGCTTATACACCTGGAAAAAGCGATCCAGTCAGGACAGTCTGGTCCGGCAGCGCGCTTAATTGCCGGCTATGCCGCCTACAAACTGGAAGACTATCCGGCCACCAGTCAGCATTTGTCGATGATTGCCTCGAACTTGCCGGACAATCACCCGGCATTGAGAATGCTGGCAGACAGCCTGTTACGCCAGGGTGACAACGAAGAAGCCACCATGATTTTATCGCGTGTGGACGGCGAGAGTGAAACTGACGCAGCATTATTTTCCAAAGCGGGTTTTCAGTTATTGCGTGAAGGCAACATGGTCGATGCGCAAAAAATGATTGATAAAAGCAGTGAGCTGAGTCAGGAAGCTGAAGATCTTGCCCGTCTTGGTGTACTGCAGTTATCAGTGAACGATGTGGAAGGGCTGGTTAATCTGGAAAGTGCAGCCGAGCAGGCGCCGGACAATGTGGCTACGCAAAAAACATTGCTGGCTGCATACGTTAATACCGGGCAAAGTGAAAAAGCCCGCGACATGGCTAATACATGGATTGAAAATAATCCTGACGATCCTGCCCCTTATATCTATCTGGCAGAACTGGCGCTGAAAGAAAAAAATGTCGAAGAAGCGACCACGATGATGAACAAAGCCAGTGAACTTGGCCCTGACGATCGTCAGGTACAGCTGGCACAGGCAAAACTGTATATCATCAGCGAAAAATATCAGGATGCTGAAACATTACTGGAAAAGGTGCTGAAAAAGGATGCGACTGACACCAAAGCATTAGGTTTGCTGTACGCCTCTGTCAGTCAGCGTGGCGGCGATAATAGCCAGGTCAAACAACGTATCGAAAGCACATTAGCTAAAAATAAAGATGATGACGCATTACGTCTGGCGTTGGCGCGCTTGCAGTTTGTTGAGCAGAATTACGATGCGGTAATGGATACATTAGCCCCGTTTAAGGCCAACAAAGATGCGCCTAAAGGCTACTGGCAGATGGAAGGCCAAGCGTTATTACGATCTGGCGCGGTGAAAAAGGCGCAGGATCATTATAAAAAATGGGTGTCTTTGTATCCTGCTGACAAAAGCGCAGTATTGGGTAAGTTGTTGTTGGATGATGCGCAAAATAACCATGCTGATGCGATTGCTACCATCAATCGTTTTCTGGAAAAGCGACCCGATACTCAGGTTAGAGTATTAAAAGCGTATTTTCTTGCAGTCCAGAAAAAGCCGGAAGCAGCGCGTAAAGTCTTAGAAAATGTGCCGGAGCAGGTGCTTGATGTTCCTTTCGTGCGCGGAATTACGGCGCGCATCAACCTTCTTGAAGGTAACGATGAAGCGGCAATTGAAGATGCTAAAGCGGCTTACGAAGATACGTCTAATCCAAAAAACACGTTACTCGTGGTAGCCAGCCTGGAAAGCGCCGGAAAAAAAGAGGAAACATTCGCATTTTTGCAGGCGCATTATCAGAATCATCCTGATGATATTCGCGCGACCATGCTCTATGCCGAGCGCCTGATTGGTACAGATCGTCAGCAGGCCAAAGAGATTTACTCGCAGGTACTTAAAAAGCTGCCTGACAACTTTGTTGTACTGAATAATCTGGCGTATCTGCATATGGAAGACGGAGAGCTTGGGAAGGCACAGCCTCTGGCACGTCGCGCCGTTGATCTGCAGCCCAAAAGTGCAGATGCCGTTGATACGCTGGCGCAGATTCTATTAAAAAGAGAGCGTTATGAGCCAGCCCTGAAGCTGTACGACAATGTTGATATAGAACGGATCCGCAATGAGATGGTGTATCTCAACTATGTTGAGGTGCTGGTAAAAAATAATAAAAAACAACTGGCAGAGCGCCGCCTGAGTGGTCGGGAGTTTACCGGCGAGGCGCAGCAGCGCGCGCAATCGCTCAAATCTCAGCTGTAATTACCAAACGCTGATTACCAAGACAAAGAAGGCGCCCGAGGGCGCCTTTTTTATTCAGGTCTGCAGTCAGTGGGCTGACTGGTTTTCATCAGGTGGCGTACCCAGCCCATCCTCCACATACCACATTTTGATGATCACCATAAGTGTAACCACCAGCGGCGCGGCCAGTAAAATTCCTGTCATACCTACCAGCGCGGCCAGAAATACCTGGGCGATAAGCGTCAGGGCAGGAGGTAAGTCAGCAATCTCTGCCTGCAGTACAGGCGTGATGACATAACTTTCAACCGCCTGGATAGCGATATACAGAAGGGTAACGTACAACAGCGCATCAAGACCTGTGATCATGCTGACCATCGCAGCAGGAATAAACGCGATGATTGGGCCAAGATTGGGTATGAAAGAAAGTAACGCGGCAATAATGCCAAGAATCAACGCAAGCTCAATGCCGAGCGCCCATAGCCCGATTGTGGTTAATACGCCCACCACAATCATGGAAGTAATTTTAGCCACCAGCCAGCCAGACAGGGCGACAGCGCAGGCGTCCAGTATATCCCGTGCGCGCTGTCGATGCGCCGGGGGAACGAGCAGCACTGTGCCGTTCACATACGTTGCGGGATTGACCAGAATAAACAGGCCAAGAAAAATGGCGAAAATCATACTGCCTATGCCATTTACCGTGGTCGAGAAAAACTTGGAAACGGCATTAATAATAGTGCCTATCTGCGGATCGTAATCTCGCAGATTATCTATTCCATCATCAATTTTCCCCGCCCAGCGCAACTTATAAAACTGCTCCTGCATATGACTGATTGCTTGTGGCAAGCGCTCCGTTAACTGTGTCGCCTGCGCATTAATCTGTGGCGCGGTGTACCAGAGAAATAGTGCGAACAGTAGCAGAGGAACAACAATGGTTAGCGGAAGCCAGATCTTGTGAGAAATTTGGGTTTTTGCTTCAAGCCAGCTTGCTGAACGCCGAAACAGAATGGCCAGTAATATAGCGCCGAAAATGGTCAGAAATATTTTGCCACTGACAACGACCCACCAGGTAAGTAGAAACACCAGTGCTGTGATACTGGCCTGGATAAACGTTCTCTTCGCCAGTTGTCTGGTATCCATGCTTTTTCCTGAAGGCGAAAGAATTAGATTACGGAATTGGCTGGCACTGTGATCGATTATCAATGCAAAAAGTGTGGCGATGGAAACAGCGTTGACTAAAGAAAGCCGTTCAAGGCGGGAAAAAATGTGCTGGTATTTACGATAAAGGCAGTAGTAAGCGCAACGTGGGTTTGCCAGCTTAATTCTCAGCCGAAAGGCAGGCAAGATCGTGAAAAAAACTGCCTTACCGGTGAGTAAGATGCCTTTACATCAGGAACCGAACTGGGTACCCGAGCTGGCTATTTGCGCTCGTGCTGCGCATTTACAGACGCCTTCAGCGCATTAAGTTCATTCATGACATCCCGCAAAGTCGGCTCATTGTTGTCCTTTTCTTTTTCTGCGCGCACTTTGGCATTTTCCTGCTCCATCACATTAACCACAATCCCTATCACCATGTTTAAAAACGCAAACGCAGTAAAGAAAATAAAGGTGAGGTAGTAAAACCAGCTTAGGGAGTACACTTCCATGGTTTCATACATCACATCTGTCCAATCCTCGAATGTCATGACCCGGAACAGGGTCAGCATTGAAATCGTGATGTCGCCCCACAGTGTCGGGTTAATATCTTCAAACAATGTGCTGCCAATCGCGGCGTAAATGTAAAAGATGATGAACATCAACAGCATAACATATCCAAGCTGAGGCAATGCTTTTACCAAAGACACCAGCAAAATACGCAGTTCAGGAATAATAGATATCATCCGTAACACACGGAATACTCTGACCAGCCGCCCGACGATGGCCAGGTCAGTGCTATCTGCAGGAATGAGTGATACCACCACGATCAGGGTGTCGAACCAGTTCCAGAAGCTTTTGAAAAAGTCGCGTTTTCGCGGCTCCCCTAAAAACCGGATGGTGATTTCAGTCAGGAAAAAAATGCTGATAAACCAGTCGAGAATCAGCGTGAGTGACGCAAACCCGCTGGGCATATCATAGGTTTTTGCCCCCACCAGCAAGGCGGAAACAATAATGACGGTAATAACGAAGGTTTCAAAAATTTTATTCGCCCGAATGGACTCAAATTTTCTTTGTAACTGAGCAGCTTGCATTTTTTATACTTATTGAAGAAAAAAACTATGGCCGCGTGATTATTGCAAATTGCAGTTAATTGCTACACTATATTTATCACGCACACCGGTAGGGAAACCAGGATTCACATGGAAAGCGATCTTATAACGTTGCAGCGCAAATTAAACCAATTTTCACAAGAACTTGATAAATTCACGCCAGAGCCTGAATCTGTGCTGGAATTTAAGAGTAAAATCAAAGCCTTGTCTGGCCTGCTTGAGAACGTGAACCGAAAGCTGGCATCGTAAACGCATTAAACGTATAGCTTATATCACGCATTATTAAAAAGGGGCCTGTCCAGGCCCCTTTTTTGATGATTGGCTTTTAGTTACCAGAGCTCGCTGGTTCAGGCGGACGTAATCCCTTATTAATCATCTGCACATCTTCAGTCGTCAGCGTACCTGCTGCCTGCTTAAGCGTGACTACAGCCTGAATAAAGTCATACCGTGCACCGGCAAGGTTACTGCGTGCATTAAACAGGTTTCGGGTGCTGTCCAGAACATCAACAATGGTTCGCGTACCCACATCAAAACCTGCTTCTGTCGCTTTTAACGCACTTTGCGCAGATACCACTGCCTGCTCCAGGGCGCGAATGGTTGATATCGCCGCTTTAATGTCGTTGAACGAGCTGCGCACAGACTGGACGGTCTGGCGGTAGGTCTGTTCAACGTCCTGACTGGCTGCAACATATAAATATTTTGCCTGATCAGTCTGGCTACTGACACGAAGCCCCTGGAAAATAGGCACATTCAGGTTTACACCTACGCTGTAATCATCCAGATACGGGGTTTCAATATTGAGCCGGTCGCCGGAAATATCATTCTTAGTACGGTTGGCCTGCGCCGATAATCCGAGGGTAGGGTAGTGGCCCGCGCGTGCCTGACTGATATCTTCTTTGGCAATATCCAGTGCCAGTCGGTCAACAAGCAACGACAGGTTTTTGTCTTCAGCAATTTCCAGCCACTCCTCGGGGTGTGAGGGAGACGGCATCGTGGCTGAGAACGAATCGGTATCCAGCGGGTACAGACGGTCATGATATTTGCCGGTGATCACGCGAAGCTCTTCAAGGGCCAGCTCCACCTGGTTCTGCGCCTGAATTTCCTGCGCGACGGTGTTATCAAAGTTCGCCTGGGCTTCATGCACATCGGTAATGGCTGTCAAACCCACTTCAAATCGCTGTTTGGTCTGTTCCAGCTGACGCTCAATGGCACGCTTTTCTGCGCGTACAAACTCCAGATTGTCTTTGGCCCGAAGCACAGAGAAATAAGAGTTAACAGTACGAACAATCAGCTCCTGCATAGCAGCGGCCAATTGGGCGTCGCTTTGCTCGGCGGTTTTTTCCGCCCGGTTCAGGCCCACCCAGTTGGCGTGGTCATATAAAGACATATCCAGACTCAGCCCGTATTGGGTTGTATCAGAGTCTGCGTCAACAATGATCAATGTGACATTTTCCTGGTCACCGGCAAACTGGGTGTTTTCACGGCTGGACTGTTGGTAACTTACTGAGCCGGATATCTGAGGTAACAGATTGGCACGGCTGATAGGAATTCCTTCAAAGGCAGCGTCTCGTTGGGCCTTTGCTCTGTTAACGACTGGGTCATTATTCAGCGCTTGCTGATATACATCGTATAAGTCGTCTGCCAGTGCAGAGCTGGTCACACCGAGGCTAATTACTAGCGACAGAAGTGTACGTTTCATTAATTCGCCTTCCTGTATTATTTATGCGTCTTTCAGACTGCTTTAGGTTGTCAAGTGTATGAAAATCAAATGCAATCCGGTAGTCCAATGTCGTAACGAAGCGTATTTAACTGTAACAGAATGTAATACGCCCAAATGTGCTGCGACAAAGCGTGAAGCTGCCGGTATGCAAGATGCCACCCATATGCGCTGCCTGCATGTTCGCCGTTAAACGACGAATCTTATTCTGAGGCTATCTTATCTTTTTTACATGCGAAGGTGAATGTAAGTGAACAATAAAATACACAGATTTAACTCAACTGATGTAAAGGTGTCTGATAAAAAGCCACTGTATCAGGGTTTTTTCAAAACTACAGAGTATACCTTTACCCATAAATTATTTAATGGTGGATGGAGTGGCCCCATCCGACGTGAAGTATTCGAACGCGGTCACGCGGTGGCCGTGCTGCCGTACGATCCCGATACCGGCGAATTTGTACTGATAGAGCAGTTCAGAATAGGCGCGGTAGAAACCAGTGATAAACCGTGGCTCATCGAAATCGTTGCGGGCATCATCGATGAGGGTGAAAGCCCCGAAACAGTGTGCCATCGGGAAGCACAGGAAGAGGCGGGTATTGAACTGACGAATCTTACCAGGGCGACTTCCTATTTAGCCAGCCCCGGTGGAACAACGGAACGAATCGATATTTTTGTTGCCCGAACAGACGCAACAACGGCGCACGGTGTTCACGGCCTGGACTCCGAATCAGAAGATATTTGTGTGCACCGGGTAGCGGAAAGTGAGGCACTTGAATGGCTTAAAAATGGCCATATTGACAATGCTGCATCGATTATTGCGCTACAATGGTTTTTTATGAATAAGCAGGAATTACTCGAAAGTTGGCAAAGACAGTGAAATATTCTAACAGGGTCACCCGTAAATACGTGCCGAACCTGCCCAGCATGCAGGCGGTGTGTGAATTAAATTACGCGCATTTTTTGCGGGTACTACCTGACTGTGACACTGCCGACATGACTTACGAATTTACCATTAAAGATGCGCTGAGCTATCGTATAACGATCACCGACTCGGCCCGCTACACCACAACATTGACGGTGGAGCAGGTTAACGCATTTTCGCCAGCGTACCTGAAACCAGCCATGACAGTCAGGTTATATCATGATGCCCGGGTGGCAGAGGTGATAAGCAGTCAGAACACCGGCGCGTTCGCCGCCTCTTATGATTATCCGAATAGCAAAATGCGCCAGCGAAACGAAAAACAAATGGTAAATATCTTTTTGGCTGAATGGTTGCAGTTTTGCCTTAAACATCGGCCCAGGGTTACCAGCGAAGCCTGATGCGGCTGATACAAATAACGGACTGCCATCTGTTGTCCGACATCACACGCGCTGCGTATGGTGACATTAATCCTTATACATCACTGCTGCGCTGTCTGCAGCTAAGCCATTCGCTCAAGCCCGATGCGTTGCTGATCACCGGCGATATCAGTGGCGATGACAGCGAGGAAAGTTACCGCCATTTTACCTCATTACTGGCGACTCACTGCCCGTCGGTACCCTACAAGGTGTTACCCGGCAACCATGATGCGAATCCGCACTTTCGCCGAATGCTGGGAAGTTCAACACTAACCGCAGAGCATGCCTGGCCGCTTAGTCATTGGCACATCCATGGCATCGACTCCACCTATGCAGGCACCCGTGGACATGTTGGCCATCATCAGATGGATACTATTTCGCGGGCCATTAATGCCCATTATGATCGCTTTCATCTTGTCGCGCTGCATCATCATCCATTGCCAACAGAAAGCTGGATGGACAAGCACGAACTGGAAAATGCCGGCGAGGTGCTGGATTGGTTTTCCCGACAAAAAGAACTCAAAGCGATGATTTATGGCCACATTCACACGGTGAGAGAACATAGGGTGGATGGTCGCGCTGTTCTTTCGGCACCTTCAAGTTGCTGGCAATGGCGTATGACCCACGATTTTGGTGTCGACGATTCCGCGCCGGGGGTAAGAGTGATAGATTTAGCGCCGGATGGCACACTATCCACATTTATCAGGAGAATTGAATGAGTAACGTGTTGTACCTGCATGGCTTTTTAAGCTCGCCGCAATCTGTGAAGGCGCAAACGACCGTGCAGTGGTTTGCCGAAAATTATCCGGACACAAAGGTGCATACACCGGCACTTTCAAATTACCCCTCAAAGGTATTTGGTCAGCTGGAAGGGTATATAAACTCACACCCTGAATTACTGGATGACGGGCTTAAAGTCATCGGCAGTTCAATGGGTGGGTATCTTGCCACCTATTTAGTCGAGCGCTTTGGTGGCAAAGCGGTACTGATTAATCCGGCGGTAAAGCCTTATGAGTTGCTTATCGATTACCTGGGTGAACATGTGAACCCCTATACCAATGAGGTGTTCGAGTTAGTCGCCAAAGACATGGACGTGTTAAAGGCGCTGGATACTGAAGTGCTAAGCGCGCCCGATTCTTATCATGTTCTGCTGCAAACCGGTGATGAAACACTGGATTATCGTCAGGCACAGGCCAAGTACGAAGCTGGAACTCTGGTTGTTGAACAGGGCGGTGATCATAGTTTTATAAACTATCCTAATCATTTACCAGCGATTGCCAGGTTTCTCAATATTCAGTAAGTCGTCAAGGCGTAATTGCCCGGCCTTGACACGATTGCTACTATCGTAATTGCTAATATCGTACCAACGTGTGCTAACATCGTACCGATGAGGCGCAGTGCGGCGTCGGGACCGGCCAAAATATTTGGCATTAACCAAGAATAAAAACAATAGCTATGGCAAATCAATATAACTCTGAAGCAATTGAAGTTCTTAACGGCCTGGAACCGGTTCAGCGCCGCCCGGGCATGTATACCGATACTGCCAGACCCAATCACCTGGGCCAGGAGGTCATTGATAACAGTGTGGACGAGGCGCTGGCGGGTCATGCTTCAAATATAAAAGTCATTTTGCATGAAGATCAGTCGCTAGAGGTCACCGACGACGGTCGCGGCATGCCGGTGGACATCCACCCGGAAGAAAAGATTTCCGGGGTTGAGCTGATCATGTCTAAACTGCATGCCGGTGGTAAGTTTTCAAATAAAAACTATGCCTTTTCCGGTGGTTTGCACGGCGTGGGTATTTCCGTAGTAAACGCATTGTCGACCAGGGTTGAGGTGACCATCCGTCGTGATGCTAATGTTTATCAGATTGATTTTGCCAATGGCGATAAAGTAGAAGATCTGCGTGTTGTCGATTCCTGTGGCAAGCGCAATACTGGTACCCGGGTGCATTTTTGGCCTGACCCCCAGTATTTTGATTCCGCCAAATTTTCAGCATCGCGCTTAATTCATAATCTGCGCGCAAAAGCGGTCCTTTGTCCGGGGCTGCGCATCAAGTTTGATAACAAGGTCACGAAAGAAACCTACGAGTGGTATTTTGAAGATGGTCTGCAAGATTATCTGCATCAGTCTGTAGAACAATATGAAACCATCCCCGCTGATGCGCCATTTGTGGGGTCATACAGTGGTAATACTGAGGCGGCAGACTGGGCTGTGATGTGGCTGCCTGAAGGCGGAGAACTCGTTACTGAAAGTTACGTAAACCTTATCCCTACTGCACAGGGCGGAACGCACGTAAACGGCTTGCGGCAAGGTTTGTTAGAGTCAATGCGTGAGTTTTGTGAGTTTCGGAACCTGTTGCCCCGGGGCGTCAAGCTAACGCCGGATGATATCTGGGATCGCTGCGCGTATATCCTGTCGACCAAAATGCAGGATCCGCAGTTTGCCGGGCAAACTAAAGAGCGCCTCTCCTCGCGCCAGGCATCGGCATTTGTCTCCGGCGTGGTTAAAGATTCCTTCAGCTTATGGCTGAACCAGCATACCGATGTGGCTGAAGCACTGGCCGAGATGTGTATCAGCAATGCACAGCGCAGAATGCGGCAGAATAAAAAAGTGGCGCGTAAGAAGGTCACGCAGGGGCCGGCATTACCGGGCAAGCTGACAGACTGTTCGTCGCAGGATATTAATTATTCTGAGCTGTTTCTGGTGGAGGGAGACTCCGCAGGCGGGTCGGCAAAACAGGCGCGTGATCGAGAGTTTCAGGCGATCATGCCACTGCGTGGAAAAATTCTGAACAGCTGGGAAGTGGATTCTTCGCAGGTGCTAGGATCGCAGGAGATCCATGATATCTCTGTGGCGCTGGGCATCGACCCGGGTGCTGAAAACCTGGACGGACTGCGTTACGGAAAGATATGTATTCTGGCCGATGCGGACTCCGATGGGTTGCATATTGCGACACTGCTATGCGCGCTGTTTGTAAAACATTTCACCGTGCTGGTGGATCACGGACATGTGTATGTGGCGATGCCACCGCTGTTCAGAATTGATGTGGGTAAGGAAGTGTTCTATGCACTTGACGAAGCTGAAAAGCAGGGCATTCTTGATCGTATCGAAGCAGAGAAAAAACGTGGTAAGGTTAACGTTCAGCGCTTTAAAGGATTGGGCGAGATGAACCCGATGCAGTTGCGTGAAACCACCATGGACCCAAACACCCGCAGGTTGGTGCAACTAACCGTAGAAGATGCCACAGATATGCTTGAACTGATGGATATGCTACTGGCCAAAAAACGCAGTAGCGATCGTCGTAGCTGGTTGGAAAGCAAAGGCAATAAAGCCGAAGTCATCTGATAAACTAAGACGCACACAGTCACGTGCACAAATTATGCAGTCTGCTTTGGGCAGCTAAAGGCGAGTAACCGGAATTAATGAACATGGCAAATCAAGAGTCATCTGATACAAGCAGTACAGCAGATAGCCCATTCATCGTTGGCGTAGGGTCGTCAGCAGGTGGAATCGAGGCGCTGATCAGTCTTGTTTCGAATCTGCCAAAAGATGTGAATGCCAGCCTGGTGATCGCACAGCATCTGTCGCCCAGCCATAAAAGCCAGATGTCCGATATACTGGCCAGAGAAACATCCTTTGATGTCGAAGAAATTTCCAATGACGTTAAAGTGCAGAAAAATACAATTTATGTTGGGCCGCCGGGGCACCACATCGTCTTTCGTCAGGGGCATCTGAAGCTTGAACAAAAGCCTGAAGATGTGACGCCTAAACCGTCAGTCAATATATTGTTTGAATCACTGGCTGAAGAGCTCGGTGATCACAGTATTGGCATTGTATTATCCGGCACCGGCAGTGACGGTTCTCGCGGTCTGAGAAATATTAAAAGTGCCGGTGGCTTTGCCATTGTGCAAAGCCCTGAAACCGCCAAGTATGACGGTATGCCCACAGCATCGCTTAAAGCCGTCGATGTGGATCGTGTACTGACGCCTGAGGACATGGGGCAGGAAATTGCGTCATTCACCAGCAATATTGTTGAAAGCTTCTTTCCTAACTCTGAGGAAGCCCGCAATAAACTGATGAGTGAAATGTACGATGTCGTTCGTGATACCACCAAAATTGATTTTAGTTTCTATAAGCAGTCCACACTGCTGCGCCGCGTAAATCGCCGGCTGATTGCTACCGACAAAGATAATTTAAAAGACTACCTGAAGCAGCTTAAAAAAGACCCTGATGAAGTGCAGGCGCTGTCTAAAGAACTGCTGATCTCTGTCACCAATTTTTTCCGCGACAAAGATGCCTTCAGTTCGGTTCAGCGTTATATCGCCGATACCGTAGAGGGCAAAAAACGGGGTGAAAATATCCGGGTCTGGGTGGCAGGATGTGCCACGGGTGAAGAAGCCTATTCTATCGCTATTCTGTTTCTTGAAGAGATAAGTAAGCAGGATAAGGATATTAATTTACAGGTATTTGGCACAGACATTGACGAAAATGCGCTGACCATCGCCCGTAAAGGTAGTTATTCGTCGCATTCAGTAAGCAGCGTAGAATCTGAGTTAGTGGAAAAGTATTTCCGCTTTGAAGATGATGCTTATCAGCCGAAGAAAAACCTGCGGGATGTCATTACCTTTTCGCGCCAGGATATTACCCGCGATCCGCCTTTCCTGCACCTGGACATGATTTCGTTCAGAAATGTCATGATCTACTTCAATACCGAGCTTCAACAGCGCGTATTGTCACTGTTTCGTTACTCACTGGTGGACGCCGGTATTCTGTTTCTGGGTAAGTCTGAATCCATTGGGCTTAAAGAAGAATATTTTGTCGCTGTGGATCGGCGCAGTCGGATATTCAAGGTCAGCGAAGGCTCAAAACGGCCCGCTGTTCCCCGCATGCTTAAAGGCGTGGTTACACCAACACGTGTGAAGGAATCTACGTCAAACAGTTATGAGCGCCTGTTCAATGAAACGCTGGTCAGAGAGTTTGGCCCGAGCATTCTGATTAACTCGCGCTTTACGATCCTTCATTCTCGTGGTGACTTACAGCCGTTTGTTAACTTCCCGTCGGGTTCTCCGGATCTGAATCTATCCAAATTGATAGTGTCAGAGTTTTCAGCGGAGCTGCTCTCTGCATTTAACAAAGTTAAACGCGATGAGGACACCGCAATCAGTCGTCCGCGGCAGGTAGAAAAGAAAAACCAGGAGCACTGGCGACTGGCTGTTATACCGCTGGAAAAAGAAGACTCTGATTTATACATCGTTAATTTCCGTCAGGCTGATGATGACTCTATTGTTACCAATGATGGCAACTACGATACGGAAAATGCAGATGTAGCAGAGCTTATCGCTGCTCGCGAGCAGCTTCAGACGCTGACCGAGGAAATGGCGGCATCGGCTGAAGAGATGCAGGCACTGAATGAGGAAGTACAGGCCGCTAACGAAGAGCTTCAGGCAAATAATGAAGAGCTGGAAGCCACTAATGAAGAGCTTCAGGCGACCAATGAAGAGCTGATCAGTGTTAATGAAGAGAGCATGCGAAAGTCGGCCGAGCTTTCTTCAATCAACAGCGAGTTGGAAAGTGTGTATGACACGCTGGACTTCCCGTTGTTTATCTTTGATCAGGATTTGCGGTTAAGCCGCACTAATGAGGCGGCGGACAGAAAGTATCACCTGAATAGCGGTACGCATAAAAAGCCGATTTCACAGCTCAATTTGCCAGAGTATTTTATTGATATTGATAGCAGACTCAAATCCACCATGAAAAGTGGCGGTAAGCTCAATATCATTATCAAGCCCAGTGAACGGGAAACACTGAACCTGTTCATTACGCCGCTGCTGAACGCTAAAAACAAAGTCACCGGTGCGATTCTGGTGATTATTGATAACTCGGAACTGGTTAAAGCGCATGAAGATGTAGAGAAAAATCAGGACCAGTTGCTGTCTATCATGAACAACTCACTGTCGGTGATTGCCCTTAAAGACAGTTCAGGCCGCTATGAATTTGTGAATGCCCGGTTTGAAGAGATTTTTAACCTGAGCGCGGAAGATGTCATCGGTAAAACCGATAACCATATCTTTGCAAAAGAGACGGCGCGCAGTTTGCGGGAAAAAGACCTGGATACCATGCGCTCTTTATCGCCCGTGCGTTCTGTTGATGAATTTGAAAATGAGCAGGGGCGGTGCGTGCTGGATGCCGTCCGATTCCCGATTTTTGACAGCGATGGTACCGTTAAATCGATCTGTACGCAGGCCAACGACATTACCCGCGCCAGACATGCTAATGAGCAGCTCAAGCTGGCGGGCAAACTGTTTGACCGTACTGGTGAAGCTATTTTGGTCACCGATGAATCGAAGAAAATTATTACCTCAAACGAAGCCTTTACAGAGCTGACCGGCTTTGAGCTTCAGTATCTCATCGGCAAAACGCCGCGGGATTTAGCTTCAGATGAGCATACTGAATCATACTTTGAGGGTATCCGGGCGATACTTGATGAACAGAGCTACTGGCAGGGTGAGATCACTAACATCAATAGTCAGGGCAATAAAATCAACCTGTGGCTTACCATTAATGTGGTAAAAGATGCCGACGGTAAACACCTGAACTACGTACTCACGTACAGCGATGTTAATGAAATCAAAAATGTGCAGCGTAAAATTGAGTTTTTAGCAACGCATGATGAGCTGACCCGCCTGCCCAATCGCAATGTGCTGATGGAGCGTTTAGAGCTGATGTTGAGCAACGCGCGCCGTCAGGAGCAATTATGCGCGGTGCTGTTTTTCGATTTAGACGATTTCAAAAAGATTAACGACAGCCTGGGTCACAACATCGGCGACTTGTTGCTTAAACAGGTCACCCGTCGCCTACAAAAGTGTGTCCGGGATACCGATATGCTGGCAAGAATGGGGGGAGATGAATTTGTTGCCGTGTTACAGGCTGAAACGGTAGATGAAATTGATGAGGTGGCTAATCGCATCATCAATACGATTAATGCACCGTTTGAAATTAATGAACACACGTTATTTGCATCATGCAGCATTGGTATTTCTGTGTTTCCTGAAGATGGCGAAGAAAACTTTACGCTGTTAAAGAACGCCGACACCGCAATGTACCGTGCTAAAGAGCAGGGGCGAAACCAGTATCAGTTTTTCACTGAAGAGATGAAAAAAGAGGCTGATGATAAGCTGGATATCGAAAAAGCCCTGCGTAATGCGCTACGCGATGATTTGTTTTCCATCGACTTCCAGCCACAGGTCGAAGTGGCCTCCGGGGCCATTGTCGGCATAGAAGCGCTGTTACGTTGTGACAGTGATGCGTTGAAAGGCACCTCAGCACTGCGTTTTATTGAAGTGGCTGAAAAGGGTCGGCTGATTGAAGAGGTCGGTATTCACGCCATCGAGCTGGTCTTTAAACAGATGAGTCAGTGGCGTAAGGAAAACGTATCGATTCCGAAAGTCGCCGTTAACGTCTCGGTTAAGCAGCTCAAGGATTCGTCTTTTGTGAAACATCTTAAGACGCTCATGGAAAAATACCGGATCAAACCCGATACGCTTAAGTTCGAAATTACCGAAAGTGCACTGGCTGAGCGACTGGATATTCTGGTGTCAGAGCTGAATAAGCTGGTAGAGCTGGGTATTACACTAAGCGTTGACGACTTTGGTGTGGGACACTCCTCGTTGTCGCAGCTGCGCCAGTTGCCTATTCAGGAAGTAAAAATTGATAAGAGCTTTATCAGTGGTATTGCTGAAAATGACGATGACCGCGCAGTGGCTCTGGCGATCATTCGTATGGCCAGCGCAATGGGTTTGCAGGTCGTCGCCGAAGGCGTAGAAACCGAGGCGCAGCTTGCCGTGCTCAAAGAAGAGGCCTGTGAAATCGTGCAGGGGTTTTATCTTTATAAACCTAAGGGCAGTAATCAGCTGACTGACATGTTATCGTCGCGCCCCAGTAATGCACTTGCCGAATAAATAATGAAAGGAACGCCTGATGGATGTTGAAGAGTTACTAGCGAATTGCGAAAAAGAAAAGCTTCATCTGTCAGGGCGCATTCAGGCGTTTGGCGCACTGATCATGTTCGATGAGGAAAGCCAGACCATCACCCATGTCAGCGAGAACATCGCTGAGTTTATCGGTCTTGATGCGCAGGCACTGCTGGGTGAGTCGATAGATCGTCTGGACTGGCTACAGGAGTCAATGCTTTCTGCGCTGGATAATCAGCCTGGTGAGCGTAGTTTGCACTACCATCACATTGTTGCTGATAACACATTGCACATTCGGCTTATTCGCTCCACAGGGGCAATACTGGTAGAGCTTGAAAAAGACAACTCCCCTGAAAACCTGCCGTCCTATCAGTCTCTTGAATCAGAGCTCTATCCTGATGCGCCGGGAAGCTGGCAGGCTGACGACTATTACGATCAACTGCTTAAAACATTGCACAGTATTTTACCCTTCCACCGCCTGATGCTTTATCGCTTCGACAGTGACTGGGTGGGCGAAGTGGTTGCAGAGGCGACCTCTGATGACGACAAAGGGTACATGGGGCTGAAATTTCCGGCATCAGATATTCCGGCCATCGCACGAAGAATGTATTTTCAGAACCCGTCGCGGATAATTCCTCATGTGGATGAGTCGCCGGTTGATATTGTATCGCATCAGGAAGATATTCCCGACCTGACCTGGTCAGATTTACGCAGTGTGTCCACTGTCCATATTCAGTATTTGAGAAACATGGATGTAGGCGCGTCCTTTTCGATTCCCCTGATTATCTCAGGCAAGCTGTGGGGAATTGTTGCCTGCCATCACCCCGAGCCGCTTTTCCTTGATTTACTGACCCGTAATACCGCAGAGAAGCTGGTCCGCCACTTTTGTACGGTATTTAACACCTTTCGTTCCCGCCAGCGTCTGGCCCTGCTAAGTGACATTGAGAAGCAGGTGGATGAAATGGTGGAAAACCTGGAAGAAAAGTCCGGTGAGGACAGTTGTCAGTACCTTGCTGACATATTACTAAAAGAGCTGGATGCCTCTTCCACCGCATTGTATTTAAATGATACCTGGTATCAGGCAGGGCGCGAAATTGATACCAGCTTGCTGAATAAGCTGGACCGTAAAGTGCAGAACGATTTGTCAGATTATATTTTTCAGACGCAAAATGTGCTTAAACATTACGGTGAGGAGTATAGCGAAGATGCTATCAGAGGGATCCTCGCCATCAAGCCTAACTTTGAAACCCAGACCCTGCGGTGTTATGCCTTTCGGTTGCCCGAAGCACAGTACACCGAGTGGGCGGGTAACCCTGATAAATCCGTGCAGGAAACAGACTCAGCAGGCATGCTAAGTCCACGTTCATCATTTAAAAAATGGACCGAGGTACGCGGTGAGGCAAGCCGGGAATGGACTAAGGAAAACCAGCTTCTGGCCAAAAAGGTACGCGCTGTAATCTTACGTCAGGCTGACAAGTTTTTGCTTGCCTGATAAGCGCCGCCGTTCGCCGCTTGTTGAGGCGGGCGGCTCAACACATCCAGTCGGGTCGTATTTCTGCCGGCATGTTTTGCTTTATACAGCGCATTATCGGCAGCTTTAAGCAATGCTTCCCATTCGCCTTCACCACAAGCGGTGATTACCGCAACGCCCAGACTGACCGAACAATTAAGTGCATCATCCTCGTGCAGGTAAGGCGATGACTCCACGGCTTTTCTTACACGCTCTGCAACCGCCATAGCCTGTTTTTCATTGCAGTCGGGAAGTAATAATACAAACTCTTCACCGCCCAGTCGGTAATGGTATTCGCACTCGCGGGTGACACGACGCATTTGGTGACTGACATGTATCAGTACCTCATCGCCAACGGTATGCCCGTAGGTATCATTGACCTGTTTAAATAAATCGATATCCATCACAATGCAGGCCAGGGGCTGGCGCTGACGACGGGTTAAAGCAAAAAGTTCGGGCATACGGTAGGTAAAAGCCCGTCGGTTCAGCCAGCCGGTGAGGGTATCCGTACGGGTAATTTTCTTCAGGCTTTGTTCGCGCACCCAGTTCACCAGGTAAGCCACACTCATCGCCAACGCCATCACATATAGCATCACTCCCAGCGTGCCCGTATTAATAATCAGGCTGTGGGAGAATACATAAATATCAAATTTCTCCAGGGATAGCGCGATAAAACGCATGGCTAGCTGAGTAGTAAAGGCGGCCATCACAATGGTCAGGGGGAGTAGCCCGAATAACCGCGTTTGCCATTGACGGCGACATAAAATCACAATAGCAGACAAGCAAATTGCCATGATAAGCGGGTAGGTAACCAGTATTCGGTTATCAATGCTCGTATGCATAAAGGGAAACAGGTGTGCCAGAAACGTTATGGCGGCAACTGACCAGACAAGGGGCCACTTGTGTTGACCGTGGAGGTATCGATAAATACCACTTAATATCATACCGTTGCCGGCCACAAAAAGCGTGTTAGCTATCGCCGGAATAAGCCAGTGACTGAACAGTTCAGCTGAGAGCGCCAGGCCAAAAATATTGGTGATAAAAAAACAGCAAATCCCGCCCAGCCAGTCAAGAATGGACTTTTCAGACGGACTCGTGCGATAAAGCGCGATAAGCGTCACAATCATCATCGCGTTAATTAACGTAGTGCAGACTACAAGTGTAAAAGTATCGAGCAAGACAATTCCTTTGTCGGTAACCTCAAACTATACAACGCCGGAAGCGGCAGATTAGGCCCATAAACTGCATTAATATTGGTCTAAACGCAAGTAAATTAATTATTACAGTTAATATGTTGAGTAAACCTGTCCGGCAAGACAGGGCTGCGTTGCATGATTATTTAGGGGGAGCATTGCCAAAACAGTCCGTCATTACACCATCTACCTCGCTTATACTGTTTGACCATGACGGTACGCTTGTTGACTCTGAAGCGGTACATTTCACGCTGTGGAGAAAATTACTGAACCGCTATGGCGTGACACTTAGTGAGGCCTGGCACAATGAGAAGCTGGTGGGCATGCCGGTGGCACAGAACGCTATAGATGTGACCAATCACTTCTCACTGTCAGTGACGCCTGAGGATATTGCTGCGCAAAAACATCAGCTTACCCGTGAGTACCTGAAAAACCGTGCGTTTCCGCTGATAACAGAGGCCCGCCAGGCGATTGTGCGCTGCTACCAGGCCGGTTACCGGCTGGGGATTGTGACCGGTGGCAGCCAGTTGTCTGTTGAACAGACCTTAAATCAGCACGATTTGCGCAGATATATCAGCCTGACAGTGAGTGTAGAAGATGTAAAACACAGCAAGCCACATCCGGAAAGTTACCAGCGGGCGCTAAGCCTGGCCGGAGCATCACCCGAACAGGCCGTTGCCGTTGAAGATACAATGCATGGTATGCATGCTGCTGTGGCTGCCGGTATCCGGTGCGCGGTGATCCCCACTGCTCAGTCTGCTGGCCACGATTTTAGCGCCGCGCAGGCGGCTTATCCCAGTCTGACTCAATGGCTGGACAACGAATTAACCACGTGAAGACCCGGTAACGGGTTAAATTTCATTGAATTTATGCGCGTGATAGCCAAAAATACGCGTTCTAACAGAAAAGTAGGTATCTAGGTTTGTCGGTCATACGTTTTTTGGGCGCACTGATAACAGGTTTGCTCGCAGTGATAGTGCTCCTGATGGTATTGGTTCTGGACACCAGTCCGTCCGTGAGTGCCAATGCTTCTGAGCAAATTGCTGATGCTGACACCGTTAAAAAGCTGTTGGCACAAATACGCCGGAGTATTAATGACCGTGAACGCGGTCATGTCATCACCGTCAGTGAGCAACAGGTAGAAAGTCTGATTGGCTTTGTGCAGCGCGCAGCACCCTATATCAACGGGACCTCTGCCATCCACCCTGACTATGGCACTATTGAAGCCAGTGTTGCCGTCCCGGCGGCTATCACCACATTATACTTAAATCTGGAAATCAAAGTGCTGCCTGCAGACAAACTGACTATCGAGTATGTTCAGGTGGGCAGCCTGAGCCTGCCCGGCCCCTTTGCGGTGGGGCTGGTGGAATCGGCACTGAATATTTATACCGACAGTGAAATCGGGACGCAGGCAAAAGAGCAGATTACGCGTGTGGCCATGACCGATACACAAGTAGCTGTGGCATTACAGCCTATGGATAGTTTTTTAAGGCAGTTAAATGAAATTCGGGCGGGCTTTGATGAAGAAGAGCGCGATGAACTGACTGAACTGACCGCATATTACCTGCGCTACATTGCCGGTCGCGATATTGCCCTGAAGAAAAAGCCGCAGCCATTTAATTCGTATCTGAATCTGATCATGGCAAGAGCGCGGGAGCAAAGCACCCAGGAAAACGTGCTTCAACACAACAAAGCGGCGGTGCTGGCGCTGGCTATCTTCATTGGTCACCACCGTATTGCGAATTTCGTCGGCGATGTACAGCCGGATGTAGAGCACGCGCTTAAACCCGCTTCGTCTGTGTTATTGCGGGGGCGTTCAGACTTATCGAAACACTTTATTATTTCTGCGGCGCTGAAAATGCTCAGCGAACAGGATGTCACTGTAGCAATCGGTGAATTCAAAGAATTAATGGACCGCGGCATGGGTGGTTCTGGCTATAGCTTTGTAGACTTAACAGCTGATCTGGCTGGGGTAGAGTTAGCCCGGGTACTGGCAGATCCGGACACCGCGCTACGTGCACAGGATACGCTGGCAAGTACCTCTGATGAAAGCATCTATATGCCAGAAATCGATGGCCTGGTCGAGGGATTGTCCAAGCAGGAGTTTACCCGCCGCTACGAAAAAGTGGATAGTGAGGCGTATCTGCGGGAAGTGGAGCAGATACGCGCCAAACTGGCACAAATGCCATTTTATAATCGCGAATCTGCTGGCTGAGTTATTTCAGCGATTGCTGAAAGCGGGTAACCGTTTCCAGCGCTAACTGCAATTTGGCCACTAACTGCGGTAGCGCGCTTTTGGCCTCATCCTCATCCATTTCTTTAAGCTGCTGCCAGTCTTCGGCTATTTCCTGAACGTAAGGCGTAAACCGCTTTGATTTACTTCTGAATCCGCTGTCTGTGCTGAACACCGCAGTAAATTTACCCTGTTGTGCTTGCTGTAGCTGGTCCAGCTTATTATCCGCATCCACTGCTTTGCGATAAAGCGCCTGAATCGTTTCCTGTAATTGTGCGTGCACTGCTTGCATAATGGCCTCTGGAATTGAAACTAAAGAATTTGGATGTCCGGCCGATAGCCAGAAGAAGCGGGCAATTCTGCCTGCTTTTTAACGTTGCGACAAGCAACAAAGGAAACTGGTATGGATATACAAGGCGCAAATGCCTCTGCAACATCCGGTGCGGCGCTCGAATTAGTTTCTGCGAAGCTGGCCAAAAGTCAGCAAGAGCAGGAAGGTCGGGCATCGCTTCAGCTGCTGGAATCAGCCGCTGACGTACCACAACCTGCATCAGCAAACCCGGCATTGGGCGGCACGGTTAATACCTACGCTTAGTCGTCAGGCTGCAAATGCAAATCGACAGGCGTTTTACCAGGCTGTCCGCCGATTTCTCTAGCGAGCGTCGGCACCAGATAGCCTGGTAAACGCTTTATCATCTCAGCCATTATTGTTCTTGCCTGATCTTCAGTAACATCAAAATGCGCCGCACCCTGCACTTTATCCAGCATAAACAAGTAGTAGGGCAGAATACCGGCAGAAAACAAGGCTTCGCTTAATGCCACCTGCGCATCCGCGCTGTCATTAATACCTTTTAGCAGCACCCCCTGGTTTAACAGGGTAACCCCAGCCTGACGAAAAAGCCTAAGTCGCTCACTCAGTGCATCGCTGATTTCGTTTGCATGGTTAATATGAAGCACCAAAACCGTATTGAGCCGTGTCGATGTCATCCATTTAAGCATTGAGTGTTCCAGTCTTTCTGGTAACACCACCGGCAGACGAGAATGCACACGCAGGCGCTTAATTTGTGGAAGCGCAGCCACCTGTTCGGTCAACCACTGCAAAAAATCATCTTTAGCCATCAATGGATCGCCGCCAGAGTAGATGACCTCATTGACATCAGGATGCTGGCGAATGTAGTGCAGGGCCTCTTCCCACTGATGGCGACTGACTGCATTATCTGCATAAGGAAAATGCCGGCGAAAACAATAACGGCAGTTTACCGCGCAGCCTCCGCGCACAATAAACAACACCCGGCTCTGATATTTGTGTAAAAGGCCTTTGCCAGCGGTATCCTGCTCCTCAAGCGGGTCGGTACTAAAACCAGGTGTCTGAACAAACTCGCTGTCCAGCGGCATAACCTGCTGCAATAGCGGATCCTGCCAGTTGCCTTTTTCCATTAGCGAGGCGAAATGGCGAGGCACACGCAGGGGAAACAGTCTTCTGGCCTCGCCATGATGTTTCAGCGCGTCTGCATCTAATTTAAGGTATTCAAGCAGCTTTACCGGGTCGGAAAAGCTCATGGCTAACTCTTTTTGCCAGTTATGCTCTACAGTCATCGGTTTTTTAGGTATTATTTGCGCCACTTGTATTTTTACACCTTATGTTTTATCAGAGGATTTATGGCTAATTACAGCACCAACGAATTCAAAGGTGGCCTGAAAATTATGTTGGACGGCGAGCCTTGTAATATTTTAGAAAACGAATACGTGAAGCCGGGCAAGGGCCAGGCATTCAACCGCGTTAAAATTCGTAAACTGATTTCTAATAAAGTACTGGAAAAAACATTCCGTTCTGGCGAAACCGTCGAAAGCGCTGATGTACTGGACACCGAATTGGCGTATCTGTACACAGACGGCGAATTCTATCACTTTATGAATAACGATACATTCGAACAAATCGCGGCTGACGAAAAAGCGGTGGGCGATAACCTAAAGTGGTTGGTGGAAAATGACGTGTGCACCATTACACTGTGGAATGGCACGCCGATTACCGTCACACCGCCTAACTTTGTCGAGCTGGAAATCACAGAAACCGATCCGGGCCTTAAAGGTGATACTGCAGGGACAGGTGGCAAGCCTGCAACACTGAGCACCGGCGCTGTAGTGCGTGTACCGCTTTTCGTGCAAACTGGTGAAGTCATCAAGGTCGACACCCGTTCTGGCGAATACGTATCCCGCGTACAAAAATAAGTGGCTTTACAGACAACCCGCCCGGGTTGTCTGCCCACCTTCGTTTTCCTATGACCGCTTCCTGGCAGCCCACTACCTCGTCTTCAGCACGGCAGGCGCGTGCGCAACTTTTGCGGCAGATCCGCGAGTTTTTTTATGCGCGTGATGTGCTGGAAGTCGATACACCGCTGCTGAGTCAGGGCTCGGTCACCGATGTGCATTTAGATGCCTTCAGTACATACTTCGTGCATAGTCACGCAGGCAAAACGCAAACGCTGTACCTGCAAACCTCACCAGAATATGCCATGAAGCGTTTGTTATGTGCGCAAAGCGGGCCGATTTATCAGCTCTGTAAAGCGTTCAGACATGAGGGAGACGGTCGCTGGCATAACCCTGAATTTACGATGCTTGAGTGGTATCGCCCTGGTTTTGACCACATCATGCTAATGGATGAGGTCGACGCGCTGTTGCAGCAAACACTTGGCACAGCGACTGGCGAACGGGTTACCTATCAGCAAATTATGGTCAGGCATACCGGCCTTGATCCGTTAACGGTTACCCACGCTCAGCTTATTGAAGCACTGCCTGGCTTGAACATCGATATAGATGCGCCGGAAAGTCTGAGCCACGATGACCTGCTTCAGTTAATTTTTGCCATGGCTGTAGAGCCACGCATTGGTCAGCAACGCCCGTGTTTTGTGCATGGCTTTCCTGCAGGGCAGGCAGCACTGGCCAGAATAAATGCACAGGATCCGCGTACCGCAGACAGGTTTGAGGTGTATTTCAGGGGGGCCGAGTTGGCAAACGGCTTCTTTGAGCTTGCTGATGCTGATGAGCAGCGCAAACGCTTTGAACAGGATAATAAGACGCGAAAGCAAATGGGAATGCCTGCAATCGCCATTGATGAACATTTTCTGCAGGCGCTCGATGCAGGCCTGCCAGATTGTTCCGGTGTTGCGTTAGGCGTTGATCGCCTGTTGATGCTTAAGACTGGCGCGACCCATATCGAGCAGGTCATTAACTTTCCGGTCAGCCGCGCATAAGCGCCGGTCCCGTAAGCTTTCTTTACATCCACATTTCCTGACCCTTAACTTTCTGCATAGAGATCGAAAACGTTTGAGCATGGCTCTTTGCGCCTATTAACGCCCGTTTACGCGTGCGCAAATACCTTACCATTTTGACGAATAACCTGACCATACGATGACTTACCGTTGACATTGACCTTCAAAATGGCAAAAATGTTATAACATAACATCAAGTAAAAACCAGAAACGAAGGACTCACATGTTTTCACGCTCGATACTGACCGCGGCAATCTTATCTGCTTTTTCAGCATGTGCTCTGGCAAACGATATTACCGGTCAGGTTACCGATGAACAGGGCAACCCTGTTGCCGGTGCTAAAGTTACTGTGGAAGGCTCAAGAAAGGTTGTCACCACTGATAAGCAGGGACGATATACCCTGGTCGATGTGCCTGCCGAAGATGTACATATTCATGTTTCCTCAGACAACTATCTGCACGGTGATAAAGATCTGGGACCCATCACAGGCAACCCGGAAGTGAACTTCACCCTGGCCGCATCTTCAGTAGAAAACATTCTGGTCACCGCCACTGCGATGCAGGCATCTGTGCTTGAATCAGTCACGCCGGTCTCCGTGCTGGGGCAGGCAGAGTTAAGACGGCAGCAGGCACCTACGCTGGGTGAGACACTAAATAATACCCCAGGCGTGCACAGTACCTATTTTGGTCCGGTATCAAGTAGCCCGGTAATTCGGGGTAATGATGGTCCGCGGGTCAAGATTGTGCAAAATGGTCTGGATGTATCTGATGTCTCCCGCATTGGGCCGGATCATAATGTTGCTACCAGTACTTCTAGTGCAACACAAGTCGAGATTCTGCGTGGACCTGCAACATTGCAATATGGCAGCGGTGCGATAGGTGGGGTGGTCAACGTAGTGGATCGCCGTATTCCGTCGGAAAAGCCACTGGGTATCGAAGGCGAGGCCGAAGCGCGTTATTCAACAGCCGATAACGGTAAATTCGGTAAGGTAGATGTCACCGGTGCACAGGGTGATATTGCCTATCATGTTGATGGCTTTAAGCGTAAAACAGACAATGTGGATATTCCCGGTTACGCGTCGGTAGAACCGGATGAAGATGAGCCCTCTGGTGTGCTTGAAAACAGTCAGATGGATACGACCAATATCACAGCGGGCTTAAGTTATATTCAGGATGAAGGTTTCATCGGTTTTGCCGTTGAAAAACTGGATAACGAATACGGTGTGCCTGGTCATTCTCATCATCATGAGGAAGAGGGTGATGACCATG
>CAZOYR010000011.1:0-16757 GCA_964584105.1 uncultured Alteromonas sp. | reverse complement strand
GCATGAAGACGAGCATGCAGAAGAAATAGCTGAAGAAAGCGGCACACGTATTGACGTAGATATGACCCGCTATCAGATGGCCGGCGAGTGGCATTCGCCAATCAAAGGGCTGAATAATATCAAGTTTGGTCTGGCGCACACTGATTATGAGCACGTTGAATTAGAGGGCGGCGTGACCGGCACTCGCTTTACCAATGACAGTACCAATCTTCGCTTAACAGCAAATCACGTAAAGGTTGATGGCTGGCATGGTGTGATTGGTCTGCAGGCAAGCACCAGCGAGTATACCGCAGTAGGAGATGAGGCATTTACACCGCCCACTGATACTGACGTGATGGCGCTGTTTCTGGTGGAGCAGAAACAGTTTGGTGATCTGACGGTTGAATTAGGCGCACGTATTGAAAATACCCAATACGATGTGGCTGATACCCAACTGAATTTAGATGCAGGCCACGAAGAAGATGTGCATCATGATGACCATGCCGATGAACTCCCCGGCGAGCATGAAGAGCACGACGAAGCGATGCATACCTATTCCTTCTCCGGGTACGACTTCACCTCTGCCTCACTGTCAGCTGGATTTAACTGGGAATATGAAGACGGGTATTCCTTGGCTTTCACAGCTTCTCGCAATGAGCGGGCACCAAGTCAGCAAGAGCTTTTCGCCGGTGGTCCGCACCTGGCAACACAAACCTATGAAGTAGGTCTGGTCTACGGTCTGGATAACGACGGTGAGCTGGCAGAAGACCTGCAATCCGTAAATGAGGAAGTCAGCAATAACATCGATTTGACGTTCCGTAAATTCACCGGCGACTGGGGCTATACGGTCTCATTTTTCTATAACCAGTCTGATGACTATATCTACCAGAGTGGAACGGGATTGCTAGCCGCAGATGGCCATGACGAGCACGAAGAAGAAGCCGTCGAGCCAGAGCATGATGAACATGCAGGAGAAATGGAAGAGGCGCACGAGGAAGGGCTTGAAGTCTTTAGCTTTCGCCAGGCCGACGCCGATATCTATGGAATGGAAGCGCAGGTCTATGTAGATCTGAATACCGCGTGGCGGGTTGAAGTATTTGGCGACATGATCCGCGCTAAGCTGGATAATCAGGATCTACCGCGTATTCCGCCTCTTCGTGTCGGCTCTACGCTATCTTATGAGCACCAGGGATTGCGCGCTGATATCGGTTTCACTTTTAACGATGAGCAAGACTACGTTGCGCCCTATGAAACAACCACCGATAGCTACACCATGGTAAATGCCGGCGTGGAATATGAAATGCCCGGCGCTGGTGCAGACTGGGTAGTTTTCGCCAGTGCTGACAACCTGTTGGACGAAGAGGCAAGAGTACATACCTCTTTTTTAAAGAATCAGGCGCCTCTACCAGGCCGTAACTTCACGGTGGGCGTACGCGCTTTGTTCTAAGCGACACCCTGAGCTGACTCACCCCTGTGCTTTTCTTCAGGGGTGAGTCATCTACGCTAAACTGATACACTGTGTAACAACATCATAGTTATCAGGAGGTTGTCAGTTTGACTCTGACACAGTTAAAAAACTGGTTCGCTACGTTTGATTATTCCCACCTCGTGCTGGGCTATGGTTCGCTGATGAATGCTGACAGTCGGCAGCGTTTTTCTGATATTGAGCATCAGGGCGTAATGGTGACAGTTGAAGGCTTTTACCGGGCTTGGGTAACACGTAGCTGGCAGGAGCAACAAACTTACGTTGGTGCCTTACCTGAAGCGGGCGCGACCTTAAACGCGCAGCTTATTCCCACGCCGTTAAGCCCGGCGCTGGCAGAGCGTGAAAAAGACTATACCTTCGCGCAGGTGTCTGCAGATGCCATATCTACTGACTTTACCCCCGACGCCCACGACTATCTGCTGAACCGCCTTGCTGATAAGCAGCTGTGGATCTGCCAGACTCTGGATGAGCATCCCGCCGCACCTGATTTTCCGGTATCACAAACCTATATTGATACCTGTCTTGCCGGATGTCTGAGCCACGGAGGACCATCTCAGGCTGAGGCGTTTGTGCGCCTGACCCGCCAATGGCCTGTACACATCAAAGCAGATCGAAACTCACCTTGTTATCCGCGTCCCGGACGCGTCAGTGACGATGAGCGCAATCAAATAGACACACTTTTACAAGAGGTGTTGCATGACTGACTTTACAATGACCACCGGACGACTGACACTTAGAAAGCCGACATCTCATGATGCGCAATGGATATACGAGCTGAATAACGACCCGGTATGGGTGCGTTTTATTGGTAATCGCGCGGTGCATTCAGTGCGCGACGCGCGCCGTTATATCGACAATACGCTTGCGCATTTTGATAAGTGGGGCTACGGCCTGTGGGTGATGGAAAGAGTGGATACTGGCAAGCCGCAGGGCATGTGCGGGTTACTGAACAGGGATATTTTCACCTGCCCTGATCTGGGCTTTGCGTTGCTTAGCGATGCCAGGGGGAAAGGTTATGCACAGGAAGGCGCAGAAGCGGTACTGCACTGGGCTGGTGAGCACTTTGATTTTGATTACATTACTGCGATGGCGCACCGCGATAATAACAGTTCGCGCAAGTTATTAGGGCGTCTCGGTTTTGAACAACGCGGCACGATTTTTATGGCCAATGTTGAGCGCCAGGTGTTTTACTGGCGCGATATGGCAGAATAAAAGTAATAGTCTCAGGTCGCAGGTAATACCGTCGCTTTTTCTAACACGATGGGCTCAACAGGGCTGTTGGGCTCGCGCAGGCGCATCTGATATTCAGTTTCAACTTCCATCATTTTATCAACCACTTCCTGGCCCTCTACCACCATGCCAAAGACGGCGTAACCCCACTCTTTTCCGGGATCCAGACTCGGATTATCGTTCACATTAAAAAAGAACTGGCGGGTGGCAGAGTGCGGCTCATTCTGTCTGGCCATTGCCACGGTATACAGTTCGTTTTTCATGCCATTACCCGACTCATTGAAAATTTCCGGATAACTGGGTTTTTGCTCAAAATCTTTATTATAGCCACCGCCTTGTACCACAAAGTTGGGTACCACACGGTGAAACACGGTGCCGTTGTAGCCGTTTTTGCTGACATAACGCAAAAAGTTGTTAGTGGTGATTGGCGCGCGCCGACGATCCAACTCTACCACTATTTCACCCATTGAGGTCTCAAGCTTGACCCTGGGATAGTAGTTGTCTGGTTGGACATTCGAACCATCATCTTTGCCCTTCGCCATTGTCTGAGTGGCCACCAGAATGAGTACAAAAAGTAGATAGCGAAACATAAGTGCTCCTGATTTATCGCTTAGCTGCGCTTAAAATAACGAATTTGCGGTTGCTTGCAAGCACATTGACACCTTTAAACAGACGCTTAAGTGTTACGTGATAGCCCAGATGTCGGTTCGCTACTACAATCAGGTGACCGCCACGCCGCAGTATTTCGCGGCTGTCATGAAACATTTGCCAGGCAATATGATCAGTAACCGCATTTTGCTGATGAAAGGGCGGGTTGCAGAACACTTTATCAGCCGTCCCAGCTTCGCCCTGTTCCAGCAGTGTTTCAAGGCAATTATCGGCCTGGAAACGACAGCGGGGCAGTGCATCGGGGAAGGTTGCCTCGACACTGTCACGGGCGCTTTGCAATGCCATAAACGACTCATCAGCAAAGGTTACCCACGCCTCCGGTGCCAGCGCCAGGGCATTTAATCCCAGCACGCCATTGCCACAGCCCAAATCGATAACACGCTCATTGTTGGTCACCGCCATGTGGTCAAGTAAAAGCCGCGCCCCGATATCTAAAGACTGGCGGGAAAAAACGTTGGCATGATTTACCATTGTCATTTCTTGCCCGTTTGCCGCCGCCTGCTGCCAGATAGTGGGGTAGGGCGACGCGGGGTGATTGGCCAGTGTTTTTGAGTCCGGCTCACAAAAAATCAACCGTGATTTCTTTTTCGCCAGCGAGGTGGTCGTCGCGCCAATGTACTTTTCAAACAGCGCCAGTACGGTGCGGGTAATATTTTTAACCTTACCCGCGGCAATAAGGGTTGTAGTCGGTGTGACCAGTGTACTGAGCGTAATCAGTTGCTCTTCTATTAGTGCCAGCGTGCGCGGTATTTTGATGACAACCAGCGTCGGATAGGCGGGTAACTGTGAAAGGCTGGTGTACGCGGTAACCGGCTGACTAAGCGCACCGGACGTATCAAAGGCGGTTTCACAGTCATTCGCCTGCAGGTTTTTCGTCAGCGACTGGTGGGCAATCCAGGAGTCACCGTACCAGATTGGCTTAATTGCCGCTGGACCAGTGGCATACCAGGTGCCCAGCGCACCGAAATCATCGTTCAGTATGATACACTTTGAGGTGTCCGCATCAGCCTCGTTCTCATGGAGGTGTTCGATAATTAATTCATCAGCACTGTCCCAGGCTTGCAGACTTTTATGCTGATGCTTTTCTGGATACCTGGCCAGATATAACTGACGTTCCAGCAGCGAAAAAGTGGTGTTCATAACGTTTATTCAGTTGAGGTGGAAAGACGCATGCAATCTGATTTATTTGATAACAGCAGCGGCGCACAGCCACAGATTTTGCCTCTGCCTGATGCCGATGTGACGTACTATCCAGGCTGGCTGTCAGCAGAACAAGCGTCACATATAAAGCAGCAGTTGCAAGGCGAATTACAATGGCATCAGGATACCATCAAAATCTATGGCAGGCTGGTAAAAATTCCCCGCCTGCAGGCTTGGCATGGCGACCCCGATGCGCAGTATAGCTACTCAGGTCTGTCAATGACCCCGGCGCCCTGGACGACGACGCTCACAGAGTTACGTCAGCAGCTGACAAAAGAGTGTCAGGCTGCGTTTAATAGCGTGCTGGCTAACTGGTATCGTAATGGCCAGGACAGCATGGGTATGCACGCCGATGATGAGCCGGAGCTTGGCAAAGCGCCTGTCATCGCGTCAGTGACGCTGGGGCAGGCGCGGCCATTTGTATTTATGCATAAGCGGTCTAAACAGAAGAGCAAAGTATTGCTTGAGCATGGCAGCTTGCTCGTTATGAAGGGTACTACGCAGCAATGCTATCAGCATGGCATTGCAAAGACCGCCCGCCAAATCGATGATAGAATTAATCTGACCTATCGGTATATTCACGCATCCGACAAACCCAACAACGCATAAGCAGGTGTACAGATATGCAAGTAAAATCCTTTATTGAGCAGCAGCTTAACGCGCACCTGACGCCGGTCTTTCTCGAAGTGCTGGACGAAAGCCATATGCACAATGTTCCCGATGGCGCGCAAAGTCACTTCAAGGTTACTGTTGTCAGCGAGCAGTTTGAGGGTAGCCGGCTGATTGGCCGTCACCGTCAGGTGAATGCGCTGCTCGCCGATGCGCTTGAAGGGCCGGTGCATGCATTAGCTTTGCATACCTATACGCCAGAAGAATGGGAAAAGCGGGGTGGCACAATCAATGTTTCGCCCCAGTGTCGTGGCGGTGATAAATCACTGTGACTCAGCATGCTGAGATAAAGCATAAGCGTTTGCATCATTTTGTTTGTCAATTTTGTGCTGATCTTCGCTGCGCCCTTTTCGCCAGTAACTACTCACGTACAGTTGCTGGTGGGGAAGAGCATAGTGGTTTGTCATCAGTTTTCGAAGTGCACGCATCTGTGAAAACTCACAGGCAATCCATACCGCGGGTGCGCCCGGCAACCATGACAGCATTTCAACATGTTGTTGAAGCGTGCCGGAACCCTGTTCTATCCAAATGATCTGCACGCCGTCTGGCTTTTTCAAAATCTGCTTATCTTTATCGCTGATAACCTCAATGACCGCATAGCCTGTGGAATCGGGTGACAGCGTTTCCAGATAGGCGGAAATTGCAGGCAGGGCAGTCATATCACCGATAAAAAGTACCCAGTCACGTGCCTGCGCCAGCCCTTTGGAGGAGCCGGGACCGGCAACTGCAATGCGATCGCCGGTTTTTGCGCGTTCAGCCCACCGCGAGGCCGGGCCGGAATGCTCGTCGCAGTCCGTATTCTTTGAATGCATAACAACATCGATGCACATCATTTGTTCGGCCTGGTTTATTGCGCGTACCGTATACGTGCGCATCAGTGCGTCGTCCGGCGACATCTCTGCTGTAGTGATCGGCTGACCATCAAAATCAAACAACAATTTTACGTAATGCGATGTAGATATATCGGGAAAGCGCGCAAGTTGCTCACCCGATAACGTGATCCGGCGCATATTGGGTGTCATTAAGGTATTATTAATAACAGTCAGTAAATATGGCGCGGCTTTGCGTGGTTGTGGGCGTTGTGACATAGGTTATCCATAAAACGAAAAAACCATATATTAAATGAGAATTATTCTCATGTATTTATGGGTTTTTCGAATAAACAGACAGAATTTTGCGAACGCCCCGGCGACGAATCTATTGGTTATCGAAGGTGCGCTTCAAACCAATCCAGAATCAATGATTTTCTTTCTTCCTGATGACCACGAAGGTCGTGGCCACCGTTTTCAAATGAAACCAGCTTGTGCGGGATGCCGTGTTTTTCAAGCTGTGCTGCCATTTTGGTGGCGTTATCGTAGCTGACTCGCTCGTCATCTTTAGCATGCAGCAACAGGACCGGCGCTTTGGGCAGCTCATCGGCCCGGTAAATTGCCGAACGGGCTTTAAGGGCGGCCTCTTCATTGTGCGTATAATCGGGGATGAGCTTGCTAAGTAAAAACTTTGCCTTTTCATCGCGATCCCTGATACTGAACACATCAGTGAGCCCGGCGACTACCGCCATCGCCTTGATGTCAGGGTAGGCTTTTGCCATCAAAAAGCTTTGCATACCGCCTCGACTACCACCTAACACACCAATACGGGTCTCGTCGGCAAATGGTAGCGCTTCAATGATAGGGATTAGCGCTGTCACATCATTAACGTCTATACCACCAAATTCATCAACCGTCCCATCAGCGACAAATTCATCAGCCCTTTGCCTGTTGTCGGCACCGCGATAATCACTGCCGATGATTACATAATTTTGCGCGGCCAGGGGCATGTGGCGAAACATCATTCTGCCGAAGGTATTGCGTCCATAGGAGGTATTACCGCCCCGGTTATAAATAATCGCGGGTAGGGCATGGTCATACTTTTTCGGGTAGATGATAAAGCCACCAACCGAAATGTTGCCTACTTTATAGGTAAACTGCTGGCAATTTAGCGAGGCTTGATAGTTTTTAAACGCGCTTTCTGTGAAGGGAAAACGCTCAAAAGAGAAGTTCGGTTTGTTGGTGCTCAGCCAGTCGACCCAGGTTTGGTAAGACCGGAAAGGCCCTTGAAAGCAATCCCAGGCACGTTGAACAGTTTTTACTTTATTGAGAGGATAGTTATTTGTCTGAGCAGCAAAGGTTTGTATACTGCTCATGCCAAAAAGCAGTAAAAATGTGATTCTTATCATTGTAATCATACCTTCCGTGGTTGAAGCATCACAGTAACAGCAGGCTTTACTCGGAGCAACTGCCTTTGCCTGCATTTCAATGGACTGAAAAAGGACGAACCGAAGCATTCAGGCTGGTTCGAATAGTTATGGAAAATACGCTTAAAGCGCCGGTTTATTCGCCGGCGTCAAGCACGATCACCGTGTTAAATACTTTCTATTACCTGGCGTTCTTTTTATTTATTATCCCGGTCATAACGCACTTTCTGGCGGTTGTAGGTGTGCTTGTCGCGGGCAGTGGATCTGACTTTGCGCTTGCAGAATCGTGGACACAAAGTGTGTCTTACTTTGCCCTGACGTCAGGCATGGCCGCGGCTTTGCTGTGTGCAACCGTCAAGTATTCGCTTAACACGCGGCAGCTTAGCATGGCTGTCGAGCGACTGGCATTCACCAGCGTTCACATCAAACCAGTCGTCAGTGTTCTTATCGCCACAGCGCTGTTCTCGGCGTTAGAGCGCTTAAGCTTTATGTTCTGGGAAGCAAGCGATCCTGTATTTATCACCAATATAATTGAGCAGCTTACATCTGCTTCAAATATCGTTTTGCTTTTCCTGACCGTCGTTATCATTGCACCGGTCAGCGAAGAGGTAATTTTCAGAGGCGTCGCTTTTTACCGGCTCAAAGAGACACGTTTGGGTGTGAGTGGCGCTATCATCATACCCAGCGTGTTATTTTCGCTGATTCACTTACAATATGAGCAGCCCATCATATTTGTCATGCTATTTTTATCAGCGGTGATGTTCGGTGTTATCCGGCATATCACCGGTAACCTTTGGTATTGTGTTATCAGCCACATGCTAATGAACCTGATAGTATTCATCGAGTGTATTTTGCTTCTATAGGTGTAATTACATTTTGCAGTGGCGGCGGGCGTTTAAAGTAAGTTGGCTGAAGCCAGTGCCGAAAACGCCAGCGCGGTCACCGGCAAAGAGACAATTGTAGTCAGTGCGATGATACTGGCTGCAAGTCTCGGATCACCACCAAGATTGCGCGCCATGATGTAACTGGCAGCGGCGGTAGGTGCGATACTTAATAGCATCACAATACCCAATTCCATATGTCTGAAGCCCACCCAATACGCACAACCTGTTAAAAATAACGGGTAAAGTAAGCACTTGCTTACCGTGGCAATGATTAAATTTTTGCTGTCACCGGAAAACGAACGAAACTCCAGCGTGGCGCCCGTACAGATCAGCGCCAGTGGTAATGTTAACTGAGCAAAATACTCTCCGGTGGATTCGATAACAGCTGGCAGAGCAATTTCAAAATAGGAAAGTGGCAGCGCGCAGGCAATAGCAACGATTAAGGGGTTGGTAAGAATGCCGCGGATATGCTGCGACACTGAACGCTCACCATCAAGATAAAAATTAAGCACAAAGACCGAAAGAATATTAAACAGGACGGTAACGCCGCCTAAGTAAACCGATGCCACGGCTAGCCCCTGCGAACCATAGGTATTGGCACAGTAGGCCAGCCCGATAATCCCCATGTTGGCTCTGAACCCGCCCTGTATAACGACACCACGTGCATTTTGAGGCGTAACAAAGAAGTGGCTGAATGCCATGAGCGCCAGAAAATAACTAAAGGTACAGACGATACATAACAAGATAAGATGAGGGTTGGCAGCTTTTGAAAAATCGGCAGTAGCAATGGCAAGAAACAATAAGGCAGGTAATGCCAGATTAAAAACAAGTTTTGAGCCTGTTTCTATAAATGTGTCATTAAGCATGCCGCGACGATATAGCAAATAGCCCATCATCAGCAGCACCAGAACGGGGCCCAGCGTATTGGTTATAAATCCGTACATAATGAGGTAAACAGGAAAAAAAACGTAGTCTATCAGATAGAAGGTGACGATGGGCTAATCTCTGACGCGGGATAGGCAGTATTCATTGGTAACGGAATGAATCAGTTTGCGGTGCCTATGTCTCATAGTATGTATTTTAAAAAGCCGAGTAATCAGCAGTTGTTCTGGACGGCTTTACTTTCTTTAGTCTTGTTTGGTCTGCTGGCTGTCTGGGTTACCCTCGATCACACGCCTGCCATTGATACCATGATCATCAAAGGGCTCCGTGTTGATGGGAATCTTGCTGATCCGCTCGGGCCTGGCTGGCTGGAAGAGGGAATGCGGGATATTACAGCACTGGGTAGTAACTGGGTATTGCTCTATCTGACTGGCCTTGGGGCGTTATTATTATACCTGGTGGGCCGCACAAAATTAGCTGTGCAGATGGTAGTTGGGATACTGTTGGCGCTCGCCGTTACGTTCGCCCTGAAACATGGTTTTACACGCCCGCGTCCCGATCTTGTAGGACACGGGACCCGTGTTTTCACCAGCAGCTTCCCGTCCGCCCACGCTATGATGTCAGCGATTACTTACTTCACTTTGGCCGCAGCAAGTTTATGTGTGACCAGTCTGAGAAATGTACGGCGCCTGTTTTTTATTGTGGCGGGGATCACCACACTGTTCATTGGCTTTAGCCGAGTTTATCTGGGGGTACACTGGCCCACCGATATACTGGCTGGCTGGTTAGGCGCCACTGTGTGGGTTGTTATCTGGTATCGAATTGCAGTACAAAACAATAAGGCTGAAAAACGCTGAGTGCGGGCCTGCGCAGTCTGCTACCGGATTGCCCGCAAAAACCAGCCGACAAAAATTGAAATCAAGAGGCCGAAGAAGGACACCAGGCCGGTAACCAGTAACAATGAGTCGGCGATATCTGCACTTTGTCCGGTCTCTTCACTGACCAGTAATCCGGAAGACTGAAAAATAAACAGGGCAGCAATGGAAAGCAGTAAGATTGTTGCCGTTGAAGTCAGGGTTGCGCGCCAAAACGCGTGCGGCGCGCTCCAATGAATCACACCGGCTACCAGTACCGACAGACCAGTTAATAAATAAGGTACCACGGGCCATCTCCCTCATTAAATATTGTATGCGAAAACCTGATTGTCCGAGCGGCAGAACAGGCTAAAAGCGTTAGTGTGCCTGTACAGCGTCCGGTATGCAATGGGCATGCGGCTACCGAAAAGAGCATCAATTCTATTGTCCTGTTACCGGCATTTCACTATATCCCCGAGTCTTTTTGAAAAATTTCAGGTTTAACATTCTGTTAAAGGACTTTATCCACAGATGGTGATAGAATCGCCGCCCGATTTTTAACCACTCTTCTCATTGGAAAGTCATGTTCGATTTGATTAATAACAAAGACAGCAATGTGAAAAATGACGTGCTATCCGGAATTACCGTTGCCCTTGCGCTGGTTCCCGAGGCCGTTGCCTTTGCATTTGTTGCAGGTGTAGAACCGATGATAGGTCTCTATGCGGCATTTATGATGGGACTGATAACTTCTGCTATCGGCGGCCGTCCGGGCATGATCTCAGGGGCGACAGGTGCTATGGCCGTGGTAACGGTCGCGCTGGTGGCCGAGCACGGTGTGCAGTATCTGTTTGCCGCCGTGGTGCTGGCCGGTGTGCTGCAGATTCTTTGTGGCGTTTTCAGACTGGGTAAATTTATCCGGTTAGTGCCTTATCCGGTCATGCTGGGCTTTGTAAACGGGCTGGCAATCGTCATCTTTCTGGCCCAGTTAGGGCAATTTAAAGTGCAAAATGCTGTAGGTGAATGGCAATGGATGGAAGGCACCATGCTATACATGATGCTGGGGCTGGTAGGCCTGACCATGGCCATCATTTATCTGCTGCCTAAGCTGACCAAGGCGGTTCCTGCCTCATTGGTGGCGATTATTGTGATTACTGTACTGGTTCACAGCATGGGGCTGGAAGCGCGCACGGTTATTGACTTTGTCAGAGATTTGCTACCGGCTGATCAAAAAGCCACGGCAACACTGGCCGGCGAGCTGCCAAGCTTCTCAATACCGATGGTTCCGCTGAACTGGGAAACGGTCATGATTGTGCTGCCCACCTCGGTAATTTTATGTCTGGTAGGCCTGATCGAATCGCTACTGACGCTGACCCTGATTGATGAGATGACAGATACTCGTGGCAGAGGCAACCGGGAGTGTGTTGGGCAAGGTGTTGCAAACAGTGTAAACGGCTTCTTTGGCGGTATGGGCGGTTGCGCAATGATTGGTCAGAGCATGATCAACATCAACTCCGGCGGGCGCGGTCGCTTGTCAGGCATCACCGCGGCATTAGTGCTGCTTGGCTTCATCCTGTTTGCTGCGCCGTTAATAGAAATGATACCGCTGGCTGCGCTGGTTGGCGTCATGTTTGTGGTGGTTATCGCTACCTTTGAATGGGCATCCTTCAGAATTGTGCGTGGTGTGAACCGAGAAGATGCGTTTGTGCTGTTTCTGGTGACCGGAGTTACGGTCATTGCCGATTTGGCCATTGCCGTTATCGTGGGGGTCATCGTGTCGGCGCTGGTTTTTGCCTGGAAGCATGCCAGACATATTGGTGCGAAGACCCATATTGATAATGATGGCTGGAAGGTTTATGAGCTGGACGGACCGCTCTTTTTCGGTTCGATCAGTCACTTTAAAGACTTGTTCGATGTGGCCAACGATCCGCAGGATGTGGTGATTGATTTTAACAAAAGCCGCGTTTGGGATTCATCCGGGGTGGATGCGCTGGATACGCTGGCAGATAAATATGAGCAGCAGGGCAAGAAGCTGCATATTCGCCACATTAGCAGCGACTGCAGGGCGCTGTTGAAAAAGGCCAATAAGTTCGTGGAAATCAACGTGGTTGAAGATCCGCGTTATAAAGTGGCTTCTGATCAACTCGGTTAGCGTTGACGGTGATAGACACAGCCCGCTTCGGCCCAAGCCGCAGCGGGCTTTTTTTTATAACTACTGTTTAACGCAAATGGTTGATACAGTAGCTATTAAATCAGAAAGGGGGACAGCTTGTCGGCGATATTCAGTCAGTATATTAAAATCATCGGAAAAGGGCAGAAAGGCAGCCGCAGTCTGACGCAGGGCGAAGCGTATGATGCGATGAAAATGGTGTTGGCAGGGCAGGTAACAGGCGAACAGCGTGGCGCATTTTTAATGCTGCTTCGCACGCGTGAAGAAACTCCCGAAGAAATTGCCGGTTTTCTGCAGGCATGCAGAGCGTTAATTCATCCTGATGTTGCTGCGCTTGGTAGCTTGCTGGATGTTGGCTGCTATGCAGGCAAGCGCCGCCAGCTCCCCTGGTATTTGCTTAGTCTCGCCTGCCTGGCCGGCGCCGGATATCAGATCTTTATGCATGGCGCTCACGAGCCGGGTTCTGGGCGTCTGTACGCCAGCTATGTGCTGCCCGAGCTTGGTTTACCGCAGGTCACATCTGTGGAGCAGGCCAAACTACAGCTGCAACAAACAAATGCGACCTACCTTGACCTCTCCGTGGTGTTAAAGCCGCTGGATGACATCATAAAGCTCAGAGAAGTATTTGGCCTGCGCTCATGTGCGAACACGTTGGGACGGTTATTAAATCCAACGCAAAGTATGTTCAGTGTTCAGGGCGTATTTCATACTGGTCTGGATGAAAAGCATGCACGCGTTAATGAACTCTTCGGTGACTACGATGCGCTGTGCTTTCGCGGCGACGGGGGAGACCCGGAGGTCAACCGGGAGCGGGATACTGTGTTGCACATCACCCGTAAAGGAGCAACCGAGAAGGTGAACTTTGCAGCGTTTGATGGCGACTGGGCCCTCAAAGAACGACACATGACGGCAGACACCATGGTGGCTGTGTGGTCAGGGGAGCAGTCCCACCGCTATGCCGAGCAGTCAATAGCAGGCACGTTAACCGCTTTACTAATGCTACGGGAGTCGTTGGATTTGGTGACCGCGCAACAACAGGCTGAGGCGTTATGGGCGCAACGTGATAAAAGCGCATTGCCCTTTGCCTAACGCATTTATGAACTGATCTTCTGCGTTACGCATCCCTTATCAAACAAAGCACGACAGAAGTGCGGTTTATCTGTCAGGCAGGTGCTCAATCATGTCTGAAAATAAGGAGAACGCGATGCAGAATATTCAGTTACGCGACGGGCGCTCAATTCCCCAGGTAGGGTTTGGTACAGCCGCAATCGGTGAGATGCATCAGGACGACGGCTATGTTAAAGAAACTATTCTGAAAGCCATAGATGCCGGTTACCGTCACATCGACACTGCCTCTTTCTACGGTAACGAACGAAGTGTCGGTCAGGCCATAGCCGAATCCAGGCTGCAGCGTGAACAATTTTTTATTACCACCAAAGTGTGGGATACCCAGCAGGGATATCAGTCCACGTTCAAGGCGATGGATGAAAGCTTGGAGCGACTGCAAATGGACTATGTTGACTTGTATCTTGTCCACTGGCCCTATCCGGAAAAAACACGGACAACATGGCAGGCGATGGAAAAGCTGCATGCCGAAGGTATTGCCAAATCTCTGGGATTATCGAATTTCAGAAAGCAGGATATTCAGCAGCTTTTCGAAATCGCTGAAATTAAGCCGGTTTACAATCAAATAGAATTGCATCCGTACCTTACGCAAAAGCCCCTCGTTGAATACTGTGAAAGTAAAGGGATAGCGGTTTCATGCTGGTCACCGCTGGGCTCTGGCTCCTGGAGTGATGTGAAAGCGGAAGATAAACCGGTTGCTGAAAAAACGATTAAGGAGATGGCGGAGAAATACGAGGTTTCGACAGGCCAAATTATTCTGAAGTGGGACATCCAGCAGGGCCGGATTGTTATTCCTAAATCGGAAAGCGATAAGCATATTGCGGCGAATCTGGCACTGGATGGCTTCACGCTTACAGATGATGAGCTGCGTGCTATCGATAATCTGAACAAAGATCTGCGCTTTGGCGGCGATCCGGATAATGCGTGGAAGGAAAATCTGGAGCGTCCGGTTCCCTGATTCCTCTACCGCGCTCAATCAACGCCCCCGAGCAAAAGCTATGAGGGGCGATTTTTATTACCGGATCAGTAGCAAGCCCGCACCGACCACAAGCCAGATAAGACAGCCAGCGACCACTATCAGATTGAGCCATTCACTCAAGGAGCGCGATTGCTTTTTCTCGCCATGCTCGTGTCCGTGATGCTGATGACTTTTCTGCGCTGCGCGCCAGAAGTAGATAAGTACTGCACTTAATCCGATAAAGATAAGATTCAGCACAAAGCCATAATCAACCGCAAACATGTCACGATCGCTGATATTGCCTGACGATGTTGTGTCAGGCAAAAAGCCGAACAGATTGAAACCATAGTGGAGCAGCAGTGAGCTGACAACAAGTGCAGTGAGCAGTAAGCCCAAAATGTAGAATGCCATTTTCCAGCCGTAATAACGGGCATTTATACGCAGTACCGGATAAACAACAAGGTCCGAAAAGATAAACGCCATGACACCGGCGAAGCTCACGCCCTTATCGAATAACAGTGCCGCCAGGGGAATATTCCCCATTGACCCGATGAACGTAAAAAACGCTGCCAATGGGCCGACCAGCGTTTGCAGAAGTATTTGCCAGAAAGACAGCGGCGAGTCGCTGCCCGTGCCGACAAAGAGCGATTCGAAAAAGGCATCGGGCACGAACGCGGCAATGAGTCCAGCCACGGTAAAGCCGATAAGCACATCCTTCCAAATCATTTGCCATTCCATGACATATTTCATACCGAGCTTTTGCCAGCCTGATTTGGAAGTAATCAGCTCGCCAAATGAGGGAGGGCTGTTTTCATCACTGTCACTGTTGTCTGACAGCCGCTGACGAACATTCTTGATAAGCTTGTCCGGTCGGGTAAGCCACACAAACAACCACACACTCAGAATCAGCAGAATGCCACCGATATACTCTGCCACCACGAACTGCCAGCCCAGAAAGATAGCGATGACAAACCCCAGTTCGATGACCAGGTTGGTAGAGGCCAGCAAAAAGGCCATTGCCGGGATAAAGCCAGCCCCTTTTGCAAATAGTGCCCGGGTGGTTGCCAGTGCCGCAAAACTACATGAGGAGGAAATAAAGCCGAAAAACGTGCCAAGTGATACACTTTTTAGATCGCCACCATGCATCACTTCCTGCATTTTTTCGCGGGTAACCAGCAGTTGTATCAGGCTGGAAATGACGTAGCCAAGGGCGAACGCCCACAGTGCCATCCAGAAAAAGCCAAGGCTGGTGCGGGCTGCCTCAGCCCATCCATTCATAAAACTTTCCATAGCAATAGAGTAGTTAACGGTAAACCAATGACTATTACTACCCACCAGTGACTAAGCTGGTTCAGAACAATGATTTCAGGATGCCAGCCAGCCGTTGCTCTCTGCGATATCCAATTGCTCGTTGACGTACTGCCATAACAGTGGTGCGGCGGTTTCCAGCATCTGGTTTCTGTCCAGAATTTTTTGTTTCGTGACCTTATGACGTGCCCAGCTTCCGCCGTTATTTTTCATATTCTGAAACAGCGGCAGAATGCGATCCATGGCTTTAGCAAAGCGCGCATCATTGGTTTCGGCGGCTTCAAATTCCAGCCATAGTGTCAGATACTGCTGACCCTGTGATTCATTAAGCAACCCGAAAATGCGTTTTGCCGCAGCCAGTTCTTTGAGTTCCTGCTCGGCATGATCCTGTTCATCGGCAAAAGCGAACATATCACCGGCGTCGATTTCAACTAAATCGTGTAGCAGTATCATTTTAATAACACGGTCAATGTCTACCGGATGTTCGGCATAGTCTTTCAACATCAGCGCAGTCAGCGCGACATGCCAGGAATGCTCGGCACTGTTCTCCTGTCGATTATCTTCACCGGGTAATAGCATCTGGCGTTTCACCGCTTTCAGGTTATCCAGCTCATTAATAAACGCCAGTTGGGAGAGGGATACAGTCATTCTTTACTCCATTTTTTACGCCACAAACAAAAAACGCGCCCATTGGGCGCGCTTTAGAATCGGTTGCCAGAATTAATCCTGCTTGCTCAACCACACGATTAGCTCAACGATATCATCTTCTGACATATCGGAGGTAAACTGTGCCTGATAGCGCCCGTTTACAATAAAGTTTGGTACACCGCGTACATACTGACGGTAATCTTCCAGTACTTTATTGTTTCTCTTCATCATGTTGTTCACACCAAAGCTGTTAGAAAGCTTATCAAACTCAGCGTTATCAACACCGTTCACCACAAAGATATTACGCAAATCTTTGATACCGGTAACGCTGGCGCGTTGCTTGTGAATATAATCAAAAATCGCAGCGTTCAGTGCATCTTCCTGTTTTACAGCGCGTGCTACCATCATGGCACGGGTAGCATCGTCCTGAATGCTTTGCTCAGTAAAGCCCATGAAGTTTAC